>JAFDAI010000010.1 GCA_019313905.1 Deltaproteobacteria bacterium
ATTGTTTCAAAGAAACAAGTCGGTTGTTTCGCGGCATATTTCTAATGTCTTCAGAACAGGGGAATTATCAAAGGGGGCAACTGTTGCAAAATTTGCAACAGTTCAAATTGAAGGTGACAGGGAGATAACTCGTAATATTGAATACTATAACCTGGATATGATCATTTCTGTCGGTTATCGCGTGAATTCATTACGAGGCACCCAATTCCGTATCTGGGCCAATAAAATATTGAAGGATTATCTTGTCACTGGTTACGCGCTGAATGAAAAGAGATTACAATCACAGATTGAAAAATATGAGGCGCTGAAACGCTGAAACAATCAATCAGTCTTATCGATAAGATAGTTGATCATAAGCTGCTTTCCACGTCTGAGTCCGAAGGTCTCCTGAGAGTTATTGGTGATTTCAGTTATGCTCTGGACACGCTTGATCGATATGATTACGGCAAGCTGGAACTGGCTCGCGTATCTGAACGTACAGCGAAACGAATTTCATATGAAGAAGCTAAAGGCGCGATTAAGAAAATGCTGGGAAAGTTTGGTGATTCCGCCTGATTCCGCCCTGTTTGGACGTGAAAAGGATAACTCGTTCAGAAGTTCGCTGGATACGATTTACCAGACTTTCGACGGCAAGGATCTCTACCCCAGCATTGAAGAAAAAGCAGCACACCTTCTGTATTTTATTGTGAAAAATCATTCACTCTATAAATCTGACGGGATGAAACGCATAGCAGATAACGCTTTAGTTGCATTGACGCTGATGATTGCCATGAGTGATCCGAAGGAAAAAGACGTCATAACAAAAATAATTGTTAATCTTATAAATAAGGATAACTGACTGCCGGTATCCCGGCTGAGCAACTGGACAGCATGCAGAAAGAAATTTTGGAATTAGGCTATAAAATTACGCCGCACTACCATCCGGTGATAGTGCCTTGTGTGATCGAGGAGATCGTTGTCAAACACCCTGACCGGGCCGAGGCGGATCGTTTTTTCAATTATCCCTTTGATGCCTTGGAATAAATGCCGTGTATCATCGCAGTTATGAAATCCGTGAATTTGTGAGTTATTTTCCTGCTCATCCCCTTGCAGTTTTGAAAGAGATCGCACAAGTCGGGACCAAGTCGGGACCAAGTCGGAACCAAGTCCCCGCACAAGTCACCGCACAAGTCACCGCACAAGATGAAAGGGTACAGAGAATCCTTGAGTTTTGCCAGATCCCCCGGGCCAGGGAAGAAATCCAAGGCTTTATCAAGATAAAGGATAGGGAGTATTTTAGGAAAAACTTTCTCCAGCCTTTATTGCAACAAGGTCTTTTGAAGCTGACAATTCCAGATAAACCGACAAGCTCAAGACAAAAATACTATGCAACCAAAGAGAAAAAAACAGGATGACCAACACCGTTAAATCCACCGTATTTATAATTTTCTATCATGCCTAATAGCAGGCAATCTGACAGGAGCCGGGATTCAGTTATCAAATAAAAAGTGAAATACCCCCTCTCCCACACATGGGGAGAGGGAATTAAAAGGAGTATCGGCTATGCAATCTCTTCGTGAGCTTTATCGGATCGGAATGGGGCCATCGAGCAGCCATACCATGGGGCCGCGTTACGCTGCTCTTATATGGAAGAAGTTCAAACAGAATGCCGCGTCGCATCGCGTAACTCTTTACGGTTCGCTGGGAGCGACAGGCAGAGGACACCTGACCGATAAAGCAATCATAGAGGCTCTGGCTCCCGTTCCCGTTAAAATCATCTGGAAAGGCGATGTTGTTCTCTCCCGGCATTCCAATGGCATGCTGTTTGAGGCCCTTGATTCTAACGGAAATGTCATAGATAACTGGACGGTCTTCAGTGTGGGCGGGGGTGTCTTGCAGGAAGATAGCCGGTTTTCACTTTTGGGAACGGAAGCGGAAAACAATCAAACCTATAATCTCAACTCAATGGATCAAATCCTCAAATGGTCGAATAATTCCGGTCAGCCCCTGTGGAAATATGTCGATGAACAGGAAAATGAGAGTATATGGGATTATTTGGCCGAGATCTGGGAAACCATGCAGAACGCCATTGGCAGAGGACTGATCTGCGAAGATGTACTCCCCGGATCGCTTCATCTGGCGCGAAAAGCGGGGGTTATCTATCAGCAGTCCGAGAACCGCGCGGAAAAACGAACCGGCCTTCTGGCCGCTTATGCCCTGGCTGTCAGCGAAGAGAACGCTTCGGGCGGAATCGTTGTAACCGCTCCTACATGCGGTTCGTCGGGAGTTTTGCCTGCCGTATTGCGATATCTCCAGGAAACCATGTCTATTTCTGAAACCATGATATTGAAAGCTATCGCTGTTGCCGGTCTGGTGGGCAATCTTGCCAAGACCAATGCTTCAATTTCCGGCGCGGAAGCAGGATGCCAGGCTGAGATTGGCGTTGCGTGTGCCATGGCGGCTGCGGCTGCCGCCCGCCTGCTCGGGGCCACTCCTTTCCAGATAGAATACGCCGCGGAAATGGGCCTTGAGCATCATCTCGGCCTTACCTGTGATCCTGTTGCCGGTCTGGTGCAGATTCCATGTATCGAACGTAATGTTATGGCCGCTCTCCGCGCCCTCGATTGTGCCAGATATGCCCTCTTTTCCGATGGCCGCCATCATGTTACACTCGACCAGGTAATTGAAACGATGTATAAGACCGGCCGTGATCTTCTGCCGCTGTATCGCGAAACCGCGGGCGGAGGCCTTGCTCTGCATATCGGCGCCATCGGTAACGCAGGCAAAAATGATTGACCGATTAATGCGCATCGGGTTTAATGCGAAGTTATTCCACCTCGCACGCGTTAAGTTGAAGATAATATAAGGAGTTCATTTTGTTTAAATCAGGTTTTATAGGAATCATAGGAAAGCC
This sequence comes from Deltaproteobacteria bacterium, assembly GCA_019313905.1. GTDB lineage: Bacteria > Desulfobacterota > Syntrophia > Syntrophales > UBA2210 > UBA2210. Next base: position 2,894 of record JAFDAI010000010.1, read on the forward strand.
GAACGCGGGAAAGTCCACTCTCATGAATTTCGTGGTGGGTGAAAAGATAGCGATAACCACGCGTAAGCCCCAGACAACCAGAAACAGGATTATGGGGATCAGGAATACCGAGGCAGGCCAGTTCATCTTTCTGGACACCCCGGGGATACACAACGCGAGGACGCCGCTCAACCGCCAGATGGTATCAGCCGCGATGAGCGTTTTTAGTGATGTGAATATGCTGCTTCTGATTACCGATGCGGAAACGCCTGTCAATGAAAGTGATAATCTTATACTGAGATCACTCAGGAATACGAATCTGCCGGTTGTGCTGGTGATTAACAAGATTGACCTGATCGCCAGGGAAAAGCTGCTGATTTTGATTGATAATATCAGGCATCTCCACACCTTTAAAGAGATTGTGCCCATCTGCGCGCTGAAGGGATTCAATGTTGACAGGCTCCTGGATATAATATGGGATATCCTGCCGGAGGGACCGCAATATTTCCCGGATGACATGATAACGGACCGTTCCGAAAGATTTCTCGCGGCTGAAATAATCAGGGAAAAGATAACCATATTAACACACAAGGAAGTGCCCTATTCAACTGCCATCGTGATCGAGTCTTTCAAGGAAGGCGAGACAAAGGGTTTGATACATATACAGGCAACTGTAAATGTGGAGAAAGACTCACAGAAAGGCATTATCATCGGCAAAAGGGGCAGCATGCTGAAAAAAATAGGAACCGCCGCGCGGCTGGAGATGGAAAAGTTTTTCGGTACCAGGATATACCTCGAGCTGTTTGTCAAAGTGCAGAAAGATTGGACACAGAATTCGAGAATGCTTGGAGAATTAGGATATCAGGATGAATAGGGGGCGTACATAAATGAAACCAGTAGTAGCAATCGTAGGCAGGCCGAATGTCGGAAAATCGACACTGTTCAACCGGCTGTCTGAAACCAGAAAGGTTATCGTTATAGACCAGCCTGGCGCCACAAGAGACAGAAATTACGCGGATTCCAACTGGAACGGCAAGACATTCATGATCATCGATACGGGAGGCTTTGAACCCGCGACCAGTGAAAGAATGTTTATACAGATGCGCGAGCAGACAAACCTGGCCATCGAGGAAGCTGATGTCATCATTTTCCTTATGGATGGGCAGGAGGGCCTCACCCCTGCGGACACGGAGATTACAGCTCTGCTCAGGAAAACAAAAAAGCCCGTCTTCTACGTTGCAAACAAGATAGACAACCTCAGGCAGGAGGATCTGGCATTCGATTTTTATAGACTGGGTGTAGATCGGATCTATTCCATATCATCCCAGCACGGGCTCGGGGTGGGCGATCTGCTGGACGACGTCGTAGAGCACCTTCCGGAAATCCCCGTTGAAGAAGAGAAAGAGGAAAGGATAAGAATAGCCGTAATCGGAAAACCCAATGTCGGGAAATCCTCACTGATAAACAAGATCCTCGGCTATGAGCGTACGATAGTCAACCCCATCCCCGGAACCACTAGGGATTCGGTGGACACCGCCTTTGATCTGGATGACAGAAAATATCTCCTGATAGACACCGCCGGAATCAGAAAAAAGAGCAAGATCAGCCTGAAACTGGAGAGATACAGTGTTATAGAAGCAATAAAAACGCTTGACCGGTGTGACATAGCTCTTATTATGATAGACGCGCAGGAGGGTGTCACTGAGCAGGATACAAAAATAGCAGGTCTGGCTTATGAAAGGGGCGCGGCCTGTATTATAATCCTGAATAAATGGGACCTTATTGAAAAAGACAATTCCACGATCGGCACGCATGTAATGCATGTAAAAGACAGCCTGAAATATCTGGATTTTGCACCCATAATCACAGTATCGGCGCTCTCCGGGCAGAGACTGAAAAAGGTATTCGACCTTATTGACAACGTTTATGATCAGTATACAAAAAGAGTTTCCACATCTCTCTTAAACACAAAACTTGCGGAATTTACTGAAAGACTTTCTCCCCCACGCTACAGAAACAGGCCCAATAAAATAAACTATGCAACCCAGATATCTGTAAAGCCCCCTACCTTTGTGTTTTTTGTTCGCGAATCAAAGGCTGTATATTTTTCCTATGAGCGTTATCTGGCCAACAGGATACATGAAGAACTGGGTTTCGAAAATACGCCGGTAAGGCTGATCTTTAGAAAGAAGGGGTCGCAACGCTAAAAGAAAAATTTGGATCATCTCCCGATTAGTTGCAGTTACCAGAAGGGTTCAAGGATTCGAGGATTCGAGGGGTCGAGTGAAATGCTAAAAAACTACAAAGAGCTGAAAGTCTGGCAAAAGTTATACAAACTATGTTTAGAGATATGCTGATAAAGTCTTTAGAGAACAAACCCTCGAATCCCTGACCCCTGGAAGCCTTGGACCCTTTTCTCCAATTAAATTGGAGAAAAACCAAAAAATTAAAGGCCGAGATATGCCTTCTTTACCTCTTCATTGGCAAGGAGATTCTTTGAGGAATCTGTAAGCGTTATACGGCCATTCTCCATGACGTAACCTCTGGCGGCTACCTTGAGCGCAAGGTTCGCGTTCTGCTCCACGAGAAAGATGGTCGTATTATTTTCCGCGTTTATCTTGCTTATTATCTCAAATATCTGTTTGACAATAAGTGGGGCAAGTCCCAGCGAAGGCTCATCAAGGAGAAGGAGCCTGGGTCTGGCCATAAGCGCCCTTGATATGGCAAGCATCTGTTGTTCTCCTCCACTCAATGTACCTCCCGCCTGATGACGTCTCTCCGCGAGAATGGGGAAAAGATCATACACATATTGCATATCCCTTTTTATTTCCGCCTTGTCATTTCTCAAGAATGCCCCCATATCAAGATTTTCAGCGACCGACAGATAGGGAAAGATACGGCGGCCTTCGGGTACCTGGCAGATGCCTAACGATACGATCTTGTCCGGCTCCATAGCGGTTATCGGTTCACCCATAAAAGATATTTCACCCGATCTCGGCGGAACTATGCCGCAGACAGCCATAAGCGTCGTGGTCTTTCCGGCCCCGTTCGCGCCTATAAGGGTGATTATTTCCCCTTCTGAAATTTCTATGGTAACATCCTTCAACGCCTGAATATTTCCGTAGAAAGTCTGTACGTTCTTAAGCTTGAGCATCAACCTCTTCTCCGAGATAGGCTTTTATTACAACAGGGTTATGCCTTATCTCCTCCGGGGTACCCTGTGCGATTTTTTTTCCATAATCAACGACAAATATCCTGTCGGACAGGCTCATAACGAGTTTCATGTCATGCTCTATCAAGAGTATGGAAATCCCCTCTTCGTCTCGAATCTGTTTTATTAATTCGTCAAGTTCCAGGGTCTCATGGGGATTCATACCTGCGGCGGGCTCATCCAGGAGAAGCAAAAAAGGCTCTGTGGCCATTGCCCTGGCTATCTCAAGGCGTCTCTGCGCCCCATATGGGAGGTTCTTGGCAAACTCATCCACAAACTGGGCAAGTCCTATCTTTTCCAGGATGGCATAGCTGTCTTCCACCGCCTTCTTTTCTTCCTTTATCGTTGATCTGCCTCTCAATATGGCGCCCAGCACACCCGCGTGCATGCGACAGTGACGCCCGATCATTACATTCTCAAGAACTGTCATGTTGGGAAATAAACGAATGTTCTGAAAGGTTCTGGCCAGACCTTTTTCGGTAACCTTGTTCGGTTTTATACCATTTATTCTCTCCGGCCTGTCCCTACCCTGCGCGAATATGAACACATCACCATCTGTGGGAGGGTATATCCCCGTTATACAGTTAAAGAAGGTGGTCTTCCCGGCACCGTTGGGGCCGATAAGCGCGACTATTTCATCTTTGCAGACGTCCAGGTCCAGATCATCAAGCGCTCTCAGGCCCCCGAAATTCATACCGAGGTTTTGAACTTTTAATACAGGTTTCATATCTTATCAGCTCTTGTCAGCGCTCTTCACGCCCTCAAATTTATATACGCGGCGCACATTGGGTATAATCCCGCCGGGACGAAAGATCATCATCACAACAAGCAGTGTGCCAAACGCCAGCATCCTGTATTCAGAAAACGCGCGCAGATATTCAGGCGTAAGTATCAGCACAAGAGCTCCGGCGATAACCCCAACGATAGATCCCATGCCACCCAGCACAACAATACACAGTACTATGATAGACTCCCAGATGGTAAAACTCGCGGGATTTACAAAGGTGGTTTTTGCCGCAAACACAACCCCGGCCATACTCGCCCACGTCGCTCCAAGAGAAAATGCCGTCAATTTGGTTTTTGCCTTGTCAATCCCCATGGCCTGACAGGCAATCTCGTCCTCCCTGAGCGCGATCCACGCCCTGCCGACCCTGGAGTCCTGCAGACGGTTCACCACAAAAATAGTAAAAAGGCACAGGGCAATCATAATGTAATAGATATATATCGTAGAGTCGTGAACAGACAGATCCATTCCGAACAGGGAAGGTCTCGGGATATTTGCTATACCGCTGGGTCCGAAGGAAAATTCATTCCAGTTTTCCAGGATAATGCGTATGATTTCGCCAAATCCCAGCGTAACGATGGCAAGATAATCCCCTCGGAGCCGGAGCACTGGAAAACCCAGTATTATTCCGGCGATAGCTCCCAAAGCCCCTCCTATTGGAAGCACCATCCAGAAACTGAGTCCGAAGTGGTAATTCAACAGGGCATAGGCATAAGCGCCCACCGCGTAAAAGGCAACATATCCCAGGTCAAGAAGACCCGCGAGGCCGACAACAATGTTAAGCCCCAGACCAAGCATAACGTAGATCAGCGCCGTTACCATGATAGTGGTCTGATACATTGAAAAAATGAGAGGGAAAGCCATTGTGAATATCCCAATGGCAACCAGCCCGGGTATATATATCCTTTTCTCTCCCAGGATTCTCTGGGCCAGGAGAATCGTGCCCGTTTCTTCTCCAGCCTCGGCTTTCTTAAAGCCAAGCTCCTTTCGCTTCATGAGATAATTCCAGACAAACGAAAGAAAAAAACTTCCGATACCCACCAGCACCATGTTCTTCCAGCGCCATTCCACGATCTGTTCCACAGGATTGACGCGGATCACCATAATAGGAAATGTCAGAAACATGAACCATACAGAAACCAGAAAGGCTCTTCTTATCTGATCAAATGTAATCAATTCTCAAAATCCTGTTCACAATAGATTTTTGCGTTATACCTTGTGTTTCTCAGATCGCCCCAGAATGCCCGCGGGCCTGAAGATCAGAATAAGCACAAGAAACAGGAAGGCGAAGACGTCTTCATAATCACTCGAGACATATCCGGTAGCAAAACTCTCTGTCCAGCCCAGGACAAAACTGCCGAGAACGGCCCCGGGAATGCTTCCTATCCCACCAAGCACCGCGGCAACAAATGCCTTTATTCCCGCTATGAAACCGATATAGAAATTAATCATGCCGACATGAGAAGCTATAAGCACTCCTCCTATTGCAGCCGTCGCCGAGCCCACGATAAATGTGACGGAAATAACGCGATTTACATTAATACCCACCAGCATCGCCATCGTCTTATCCTGGGATGTCGCCCGCATCGCCTTGCCGATCTTCGTAAACTTTATCATGATGGTAAGAAGAACCATAACAACAGCCGTCGTTATGAGGATAACGATCTCCGTCGAACCGATGATGTGTGCGTACGGCTCCATAAACTCAAAGTCAGGAATCAGGCTCGGAAAGGGCAGGAAATCGGATGTCTGCGCCAGGAGTACATAATTCTGTAGAAACAGAGACATCCCGATGGCGCTGATGAGGGCCGAAAGACGGGGCGCGTTGCGCAGCGGTTTATAGGCTATCTTTTCAACAGTATAGCCATAGGCGCTCGAATATATGACAGCAATCACTCCGGCTATCACAAGTATGGCAATCGTGTTCATACCCATAAGGGTAAGAACGGATATCACGATCAGCGCGGTAAATGCGCCGATCATGTAGATCTCACCATGGGCAAAATTTATCAGCTCAATAATGCCATATACCATGGTATAGCCGAGGGCAATAAGGGCGTAAATACTCCCGCGGGTAAGCCCGCCCAGAAACAGCTCCAGAAAATAATCCATCTTAAATAAATCTATCCCCTAACCTTACCTATTCCAGGTTATTAGATATCAATAAATCAGGGGTCAGGCTTTTACACCTGCCCCCTGATTTATTTTAATATGTACTTTTGTACTCTTTGCGTTAATTCAGTTCGACATACTTGCCGTCCTGCACCTGATATATAGAAAAGCCGATTCCTATGGCATCTCCCTTATCATCAAACTTGATCTTTCCAAGAGGTGTCTCAACATATTCGGTCTTCAGGGCCTTTGATACCGCATTGTAATCGGTCGATCCCGCTTTCTCAATCGCGTTCAGCAGGGCCTGTGTCGCGGCATACGCATTGAGGAAAAATGCACCAGGATCAGCGCCATATGCTTTTTTATGCGCTTCGACAGCAGCAATCGCCAGAGGATTCGAAGATGTGTCTCTCGGACCGGTGGCATAGACACCTTCCGCGTATTTGCCAGCAACCTTGATAAAGGTATCGTCCTTAACACCATCATCAGAAATAAAGGCCGTCTTCATCCTTTTTTTGCGCATCTGCATGATAATCTTCGACGCCTCAGGATGATAACCACCGAATATTACCGCATCCGCTTTTGAACGCCTTATCTTCTGAACAACCGCTGAATAATCGACAGCGCCCGGTGTGACACCTTCATACAGCACCACTTTGGCTCTGGGGTCTTTCTCAATAAAGTCCTTCGCGAACTCCGCCAATCCCTTGCCGTAATCGCCCTTGTCATGCAGTACGGCAATCTTCTTGGCTTTCAATACATCAAGCGCGTAATCCACCTCAAGCCGTGCCTGGGCATCATCCGAGGCAATAGTCCTGTAAAAATTGGGGTAGTCACCGCTCTGTGTCAGGGGCGGATTGGTCGCAGATGGCGACATACAAATAACGTTCTCACCTCTGTATATGCCGAGAGCGGCCTTGGTGGCGCCGCTGCAGATGTGTCCCATCACAACATCAACACCCTGAGACAGCAACTTTGTGGCCGTGTTTGTGGCAACTTCCGGTTTGCATACGTCATCTTCCACGAGGAGAACGACCTTCTTACCCAGGATTCCCCCCTTCGCGTTGACATCTTTGACCACAAGCTCAGCAGCCTTTATGGAAGGTATACCATAGGATGCAAGGTCACCACTGTGGGCACCGGCGACACCCAGTTTTATCGTATCATCAGCTGCGAGTCCGGCTCCCGGTATCATGGATACTGCAAATGCCAAGACAATTGCAGCGATAAAAACTTTCCCGAAATAGTTTTTCATAATTTTTTCTCCCCTTCTTATTGTTTTATAATCATAAATCTTGAAAACTCCTCCTTATAGTGGGATAAAAAAGTCAAGTCAAGTCAAAAACATATAAATATCAGATAAGAATCAAAAATGTGCTATCTTTTTACGATTTAAAGATCAAAAGTGTGTGTTGAATGGGTTTAGATTATGGCAGAACGGTTGTGCAGGTGATTCACCAATGAACAGGGTCAAATTCATATCGGATTCTGACGGACAAGTCACTGTTGCAACTGAACTCCAAATGATATATGTTCCACAACAACAAAGACAATGGCACATCCGTACCTCGAAACAGAAAGAGTAATCGATATGGCCGACTCCGAGTTTTTAAGGGAATTCCAAAAGAAAGTTGAAACCAAGATAAGGGAAAACGAAATATCTGTGGTCCAGTACTGGCACGAGCGGCTCGGCAGATTGGTGTCCATGAAACCTGACGGTATTGCATCTCTCCAGCTGGAGATAAGAAGGGTGTACGATATGATGGAGAACAGGATCAAGACACTTAAGAAGGGTTAATATGAAAGATATAGCAAATTTTCTGTTCGAGGCGGGAATGCTGCAAAAGACACCGAGGTCTGGTTTCCAGTTCCTGGGGTCTGGCTGCGAATCGGTAGCGGAACACGTACTGCGGACGATCTTCATCGGCTATACCCTGTGCAAGCTGGAACCCGAAGTGGATGAATCAAGAGTCCTGAAATTGTGTCTGGTTCACGACCTTCCGGAGGCAAGGACCGGCGACATGAACTACGTCAACAAAAAATATGTAGATGTGGATGAAAAAAAAGCAGTTGACGAACTTGCGGAAACCCTCTTTTTCGGAGATGAAATAAGATGCGCTATAAACGAGTTCAATGAAAAAAAGACCAGAGAATCTATTATAGCACATGACGCCGATCAACTGGCGCTGATCCTTCAGTTGAAGGAATATGATGATCTGGGCAACAAGTACAGCAAAGACTGGATAGGCTTTGCCATCAAAAGACTTTGCACAGATACCGCAAAAAAGCTGGCGAAGGCTATAACCGAGACAGATTCGTCCGAGTGGTGGTTCAAGGATAAAGGTGACTGGTGGGTAAATGCAAACAATAACCGGTAGTGGCTATATTATGAAAAATAAAACATTTAAATATTTGATTCTCCTGTCAATGATAACCGGCATGATATTTCTCACAGGCTGCGCCACAAACCACCAAAGCAGAGCGAAGGCAGCCAACCATGTCAATATGGGCAACGCCTATCTTAAATCGGGACAATTCCCCCCGGCCCTCAGGGAATTTCTTGCGGCACAGCGTCTTTCACCGGATGATCCGGAAATACGCTACTATACCGGACTTTCATATTACGGAAACGGCATGAGGGAAGAGGCAAAGAGGGAATTCAAAAAGGCCCTGTCCATAAAACCCGATTATTCGGAGGCACACAACTATCTGGGAACCATTTATCTGGGAGCTGGTCTTTACGACAGTGCAATAGAAGAATTTGACCTGGCTCTCTCGAATATGCTTTACGAAACCCCGGCCATAGCGCTGAACAATATCGGCTGGGCATATTACAAAAAGGGAGATTACAAGACAGCGCTGACAAAATACAAATCAGCGCTTAAAAGAGAACCCAACACGATGATATTTCCACTAATCCAGAAAAACATGGGGATCGCATATCTTGCCGGGCATAATATCACCGGGGCAATACACTGCCTGAAAAAATCCATCGATATGGCGCCCGGCATGATCGAATCGCGATACTGGCTGGGAATAAGCTACTTGGAAGTGGGAAACAAGAAAAAGGCAGTTGAAGAATTGCGATCCGTTATTGCGGCCAATCCGGAATCAGTGTTCGGATTAAAAGCAAAGGAAAAACTGGACTGTATTTCACCGTAAGGGTCTGTCATGAAATAAGCATTGCAATTAGGCGCTCAGATTTAGGTCAGGTTTAGTCGATACGAGTGAGCAAAACCGCAAGAATAGCAGGGCTCTTTTGAGGATTTTGCGATTAAGAATCGGCTAAAAATGGCCTGAAGATGAGATGCATAAATGTGATACTTATTTCATGACAGACCCTAAACCTGCGCCAGAGTAAAATTCCAAATTAGAAGTATGTTGTGAACCGTCGCAGTTGAAATCATTGTTTCCATATTGTCTCAATACAGACAAGCTATCAATAATTCGACATGCCACGACGGTTTCTGGTCTTCTTGTCTTGACAGGACATGAAAATTGCCTTAGATTTGGCGCGCTTTTCACAGAGGAATAAACTTATTATGGGATCAAAGAAAAAGTCAAAATCCAAACAGATAAAGGCAAAACAGAAGAAGAAGAAGATCCAGATATTTTATCTTTCACTAATCACCCTGATTGGCGTGGGATTTCTTGTCTTCTTTTTTCTTTCACTGTTTGATTATATATATCCTCCCGCCGATGGCAAAAGAGCCGCGATAGTCCCAATGGTAAAAAAAGAAAAACAAAAGGTAAAATTGTATTTCTCCGATCCTAACGAGCGATTCCTCATTCCTGAAGACAGGTATATTCCAGACGTAGAATCCTCTAACGATAAGGTCAGAAAGTTGGTAAAGGCCTTAATCAGCGGTCCCGGTACCGCCGATCTGGCAAAAACACTTCCAGGAAAAACATCTCTCAGAGAAGTTAAGATAAAGGATGGAATAGCCTATATAGACTTCGACAGGAACCTGATTGACTTTCATCCCGGAGGAAGCGCCAGTGAAATGTTAACCATATACTCTCTGACTAATACCATCATCATTAATGTGCCATCCGTCAAAGAAGTAAAAATACTGGTAGACGGCAAGAGCCTGAAAACAATAAAAGGCCACATAGACACCAGTAAGCCATTCACTATAAACAGGGAATTAATAGTAGGAAATCACTCTTAAGAACATAACAATATGGCTATCACAAAACTTTCAAAAATAAGAAATATAGGGATAGTTGCCCATATCGACGCGGGGAAGACAACCGTCACGGAGAGAATTCTCTACTACACCGGCAAGACCCACAAGCTGGGCGAAGTGCATGACGGTGAGGCGGTTATGGACTGGATGGCGCAGGAACAGGAAAGGGGGATAACCATTACCTCCGCAGTCACTACCTGCCACTGGAAAGACAACGAGATACATATAATTGACACCCCCGGACATGTAGACTTCACCATAGAGGTTGAACGATCTCTTAGAGTACTGGATGGAGTACTGGCAGTATTCTGCGCCGTTGGAGGAGTGGAACCACAATCGGAGACCGTGTGGCACCAGGCAGATAAATATGGCGTTCCCAAGATAGCATTCATCAACAAGATGGACAGGGTGGGTGCGGATTATTACGGCACGATAAAAATGATGGGAGAAAGATTCAACTCCACACCTCTTCCGGTTCAGATACCCTATATGAAAAATGAGGCATTCCAGGGAGTAATTGACCTTATCGGACAGAAAATGATTACATGGGATGAAGACAATCTAGGGTTGTCATATGATATTTCTGACATTCCTGTCGGTATGCTGCCCGAAACAGAAAAATACCGCGAAAAACTCATTGAAACACTCGCAGAGATTGACGATGCTATCGCCGAAAAATATTTAGAGGGAAGCGAGATTACCGAAAAGGAGATCATCGAATCGATCAGGAATGCGACACTTCTACTAAAAATAGTACCTGTAATGTGCGGTACAGCCCTGCGAAATAAGGGGATTCAACTAATCCTTGATTCCATCGCCAATTTTCTGCCATCCCCTGAAGACATACCACCCGTTGAAGGCATTAATCCTGAAACTAAAACTATTGAAAAGCGTCGCAGCAATGTGAAAGATCCGCTCGCAGCACTCGCATTCAAGGTCATGCTCGATGAGGGAAGAAAAATCACCTATATGAGAATCTATTCCGGCAAAATAAAGGCTGGGGAAGATATATATAACGCAAGTAAGGGGGAAAAAGAAAAGGTCTCCAGGCTTCTGAAAATGCACTCAAATAAGAGAGAACGTGTCGCTGAAGCCGTAGCCGGAGATATAATAGCGGTGATAGGTCTGAAAGATACCTCTACCGGGGATACTATATGTGATGAATCTGATCCGATTATTCTGGAACCGATAGAATTCTACGAACCGGTAATCAGCCAGGCAATCGAGGCTAAAACACCCGGAGACCAGGAGAGACTCTCATCCGCCCTTACAAAACTGGCAAGCGAAGACCCCACTCTCAAGATCAAATATGACAACGAAACGGCACAGACTATCATCTCTGGAATGGGCGAACTCCATCTTGAAATCATCACCGATAGACTCATAAGAGAGTTTCACACCAATGTGAATATAGGCAAACCCAAGGTCGTCTACAGAGAAACTATAGAAGAAGAAACAGACGTCGAAGAGATATTCGACAGGAAACTTGGTGACAAAAAACATTTCGGCCATGTTACCCTGCATCTGGAACCCAATGAACGGGGCAGTGGACTGGAACTAATCGATGAAATCAAAGATGAAGTGATCCCGGAAGAGTTTCACTCTACTATAGAGAAAGGTGTCCGGGATGCCGCTCTCAGCGGTATTGTAGCGGGCTACCCGGTTGTTGATGTTATTATAAGAATCACCGGGGGCTCTTTCAGGGAAGCAGACTCAACGGAATTAGGCTACAAAATAGCCGCTTCAACAGCCTTCTCAAACGGGTGCTCGCGCGCAAAGCCCATCCTGCTGGAACCCATGGTTGAGGTGAATATAATAACACCAGGTGAGTTTATGGGCGAAGTCATCGGAAATATCAACTCGAGAAAAGGGGAAGTCAAAAGCATAAACCACAAGGGTTCCGTCAGCGAGATAAGTGCCCACGTTCCCCTGAAACAAATGTTTGGATATTCGACAGACCTGCGTTCAGTTACCCAGGGAAGGGGAACCTTTTCAATGCAATTCTTGAGATATGATAAAGCATAAATACCCCGAGGCAGTCTTATGAGTCCTGATTTCTTTTACTCCACCGGACGCATCCTTAGATGTTTTTACCGCATAAGCACCCTGATCACAACTCCACTCCGGGATGACGACATCCTTCAGAAAATCTTAGATGAAGCGGTAGATACAATGGGGTTTCACATGGGGGTAGTATGTCTGTTGGATGAAAAGAAAGAGAAACTGGTCACTAAAGCAGTTAAAAATTACAATCCAGAGGAAACTAAAATAGCATTTTCGGAAAGTCTAAACCTGAAAAGGCACGACTGTCTCATGACAAAAGTTGCAAAAACCGGCAACTATATCGTCCTTGAAAATTCGAGAACAGATCCCAGGATTACTCTCACAGACCACAAGATAACAAACCGCTACAAGATAGGGGATGACTTTTACTCGGCCTTTTGCGGTCCACTCAAGATAAAAGACGATATTATCGGCATCATAGCCATGTGGTACGAGAAGAAGACCAAATTTCCACCGGAAGTAGTAAATACCCTGCTGGCCTTTGCAAATCATGCAAGCATAGTAATACATAATTTGAGATTATTTGAAGACAATCGTCAGAAAATCAAAAGACTGCAGGTATTACAGGAAGCGGTATCCCAGCTGAATTCAACTTACGCCCTAGATAAGATACACGAAATCGTGATAGACAATGCCCTCAGGATAGGAGACGCGGACAGGGCGTTGATGTATTTTCTGGACACAGAAAAAAACAAATGCCTGATAAGCACCGGGGAACAGGTATTCCTGGATGAAGAAAACATATACTATCCGAAGATAGGACAAAGCATCATCAAGAAAACCCTGGATACCGAAACTATTATAGTTCAAACTCCTCTTCAGGATCAGGACACAACACCCATATTTAACGGTTATCCTTCGGAGATAGCTGTTCCACTGAAAATAAAAGACAAATTTAAGGGTGTACTCTATCTTGGTAAAAAACACGGAGGTTACTCAAAAGACCAGAAAGACACTCTGGATATATTCATCATAAACGCCGCCGTTTCATATGATAGCGCGATTATGCATTCCCGGCTTTCCATCGAAGCAAAATCCTTGAAAACAGAAGTTGAAATACTCAAGGAAAAGGAAAATGAGTTGTTGGGTTTTCATAATATCATAGGAAATTCCAAGAAGATGGTAGACATATTTCACATGATAAGCGATGTGGCCAAACATGACACGAGCGTACTCATACAGGGTGAAAGCGGTACCGGAAAAGAATTGATAGCCAGAGCGATTCACAGGCAGAGCGCTAGAAAATCAAAGCGCTTTGTGGAGATAAATTGCGCGGCGATACCAGGAACTCTGCTGGAAAGTGAACTATTCGGTTATGAAGCCGGCGCTTTCACCGATGCCAGAAAGAGAAAGTTGGGCCTTCTTGAACACGCAAACGAAGGAACGTTTCTCCTGGACGAGATAGGCGAAATGAATCCTTCGATACAGGCAAAGTTTCTCAGAATGCTCGAAGACAACCATATCCGCCGGCTTGGAGGCATACAAGATATCCCTATCGATGTCCGATTTCTATTTTCCACAAACAAAGATCTGTGGCATATGGTGGATGAAGGTACCTTCCGGGAAGATCTTTTCTACAGGATAAACGTTATTCCGATTATCATACCCCCCCTTAAAGACAGAATTGAAGATATTATGCCCCTCGCATATCACTACATTGAAGAGTTCAACACAAAACTGAACAAGAGCGTAAAAGGTTTCACAACCGGCGCGGAGAAAATTTTAAAAAGATACCCATGGCCTGGAAATGTGCGGGAGCTGAGAAACATTATCGAAAGGATTATGATATTTCAGAGTATAAGCACCCTTATTACATCTGATAATATTCCCGCGGAGATCAGGGTCGCGGCGCCCCGGACACCGGAAATAGATACCAGCAAATTATCTTCTCTGAGTTCATCTTACCCGATAGACTACAGGAGCACGATAGCTGGATTGACAAACAAAATCAAAAAAGAGATCCTTAAAAAGGCGCTCCAAGTCAGCCGCGGCAATAAGGCAGCAGCCGCAAGACAACTTGGTATCTCACGCTATACCCTTATACGCGAACTGAAGAAACTGGAAAATAATCTTTTAAATAATGCCACTCCATAAAAGTGCGATACACGCACAAGCTGTTCTATATTCGCACAGTTTGTGTGTTTTCGCCACTTCCAACAGTTCTATAATCAAGTTTCTGTGCTAAAATAGCACTCTTCATGCGGGTTGTTGCTTCGAATAATAATACAATCCTTATAACCAATGTTGCGCCGAGTTCAATCCTCTCAAACCAATTTCATAACCAGCTTGATTTCCTAAACAATTTAAGGGCGTGAATTTTATCTGACTGATATTGTTTTGGCATTGTTTTTGCGTATATATCTTAGTGAGTCTTTTAAAGAGTTCCTGTACGGGGAAAAAGTAAGAAGATTTTTATTAAAGCAAAGAAAGGAGAATAAAAATGATAGAATATCCTAAATACAAGAAGGTTCTTTTTTGCACAGATTTCTCTGAAAATGCAGATTATGCCTTTGAGTTCGCTTTTGGTGTTGCCAAGAGAGATGGAGGCCTTCTCTACATCCTACACGTGAAAACTGATATTGCAGACCAGGCATATCTTGAGGGGACAGGGGATCAAGGGTCGTACCCGGAGATAACGGAGGCCATAAGGGAAACCGCTCAAAGAGAGCTGGATAATAATTTTCAAGAGCACTATGCAAAAAAGATAGAGGGCATCCCGTTTGAAATCGTTACAAAATCCGGCAGGGAGTATCAGGAAACAATTGGGTTTGCTGAAGAGAATGATGTGGATCTTATTGTTATAGGCACTCACGGAAGAACAGGAATGAAACATACCTTCTTCGGGAGTGTTGCCGAGATGATCATCCGGCATAGCCCGGTTCCTGTTTTTGTAATTCCGTCCAAGGAAAGAGCCTGGCCCACTTATCCGGATGAAAAACCCTCCTCCCACACCCCTATGTAGACCTGTTGCCGGAGGCGTGTAAGTTGGGTAGATAAGATTTTACCGTTGGAATAAGCAGACAAAAAAAGTGCCTCTCTGAATGGTAGCCCCTATCGGGGAGGCACGCAAAAGAGGTTAACATGGTTTTTCACATATGCAATTAGCCATTAAGTATGGAGCAGGTTTAATCAAAATCTTATGTATGTAAAAGCGAAGAAAAGTAAATCAATACATACTATTGAGAATAGCCGGGCAGTTTCCCGGGAATCTGAGAAAGATCAGCAGGAAACGGCTATTTTAACGCCATCGGCCAACAGCGAAGATGAAGACTCCGTAGAAAAGAAACCAAAAGATGGCAGCTTGAGTGAAAAATTTTTCCTTTCGAATCCTCCTGAAGATTAAAGCAGTTGCCGGTGAGTGGTTTTTGTTGTTCTCTCCTTTCCACTCACCGGCCCCCCCCAAATCCGGAGGTTAAAATAACGGTTATCGGTTTATACGTCGGTGGGTGGTTCTATTGTTCCCTCCTTTCCACTCACCGACACCCCCCTGTGAATCTGAGAGATCTATTGTCTCTCTGTTTACATATCGGGTGGCTGGGGTTTTTGAAATCTTCCGCCACCCACCATATCATTCTCTACAAAAACACCCGTCTTCTTCTGCCATCAGACATTAAACCTGAAGTACACTATATCTCCATCAAGGATAACATGGTCCTTTCCCTCTATCCTGACAAGACCCTTTTCCTTTGCGGCGGATATGCTTCCCGTCCTTATAAAATCGTCGTAATTAAGAACCTCCGCCCTTATAAAGCCCCTTTCCATGTCAGTGTGTATCTTTCCTGCAGCCTGAAACGCCCTGGTGCCCTCCGGAATCGTCCAGGCACGAAGCTCCGCGCCAGCCGCAGTATAAAAGGTGATCAGATCCAACAGACGGTAACCAGCTCTAATCAGCTTCTGTAAGCCTGACTCATTCAAACCAAGATCTTCAAGAAACTCCCGTCTGTCATCCTCCGGAAGATCCGCTATCTCTGCCTCCATATCACCACAGATAATAATCGCCTCCGATCCATCCGATTTTGCTGTCTTCTCTACCGTGTCTGTATATTCTCCCCTCTCTTTCAGTTCAAATTCACTGACATTGGCAACATACAGAACTTTCTTGGCCGTAATAAGGTTGAGTTCACTCAGGATTGTTTCATCCTCGGAACTAAGCTCGATATTTCTTACAGATATATTTCTCCCCAGAGATTCCCGTATCATGTGATAAAGTTCCCTTTCACCATGATGCGACTTATCCCCCCCCTTTGCCGATTTCTCCATCTTTTCTATTCTCTTTTCAACGGTCTCAAGATCCGCCAAGATCAGTTCCATCTTGACGACCTCAATGTCATCGGCAGGAACCACAGCACCGTGGACATGTGACACATTGGGGTCATCGAAACAACGTACGATATGTACGATCGCATCAACATCCCTTATATTTCCGAGGAATCGGTTTCCTAATCCTTCTCCCCTGCTTGCCCCTTTCACCAGGCCAGCAATGTCAACGAACTCCATCGTGGTAAATGTAAATTTGGGGGGATTTATGATTCTCGCAATATTTTCAAGTCTTGGATCAGGAACAGGAACAACGCCAACATTGGGATTGATTGTACAGAAGGGATAATTCGCCACCTCGGCACCAGCAGCGGTGAGGGCATTAAAGATGGTGGATTTGCCGACATTCGGAAGACCTATGATGCCACATCTGAAACCCATAGCTCACTCCTTCCAGAAAAAAGGGGAATGGATACATCCATCCCCCTTTTCCCGTATCCCGGCTTTTTTTAACAGATCATTCGACAGAAAGCAATAACAGGAAGAAAAGCGCCCAGAATATGGGCGCTTTTCTTGTGCTTGTGGCTATAGACAGTTCGTCTTATATTTCTTCTTCGGAGATCCTTGATGAGTAGAATGAGCGATATACAAAGACCAGCGCGACTAGGAAGAACAAACAGGCAATACCCACCTTCAGCCCGGCGCTCTGCATTGTCACTGCTATCTCAACGGCCAACAGGCCGAACAGTGTCGTGAACTTGATGACCGGGTTCAGGGATACGGAAGACGTGTCTTTGTAGGGATCGCCAACCGTATCGCCGACAACGGCCGCCTCATGCAAGGGCGTACCCGCTTCACCCATATCGACCTCGACTATCTTCTTGGCATTATCCCATGCGCCACCTCCGTTGGCCATGAATATCGCCTGAAACAGGCCAAAGAACGCGATGCCGATAAGATACCCTATGAAGAAATGGGCATTAAAGAAGGCAAGGCTGAGGGTCATAGAGAAGATCACGATAAAGATATTGATCATACCTTTTTGTGCGGCGAGTGTACAGATTTTGACCACCTCTCTGCTGCTTTCTATTGACGCGGCCTCTGACTTCAGGTCCGTATTGTTTTTAATAAAAACAACTGCGCTGTAGGAGCCGGTTACAACCGCCTGGATCGATGCCCCCGTAAACCAGTAAATCACAGCGCCACCCATAATCAGGCCGAGGATTATCTCCGGCTGGACGAGGCTCAGGCTGGCAACAACATCCCCGTACACATGTTCCAGCAGGATAATGATACCAAATATCATGGTAGTGGCGCCCACTACCGCAGTCCCGATGAGAACCGGTTTTGCGGTTGCCTTGAATGTGTTTCCCGCGCCGTCAGTGGCCTCAAGGTAGTGCTTTGCCTTTTTCCATTCAGGAGTAAAACCAAAGGTCTTCTTGATATCTTCATCGATATCGGGTTGTTTTTCGATCCTTGAAAGCTCATAGATGGACTGTGCGTTATCCGCCACCGGGCCAAAACTGTCCACGGCAATAGTGATCGGTCCCATGCCCAGAAAACCGAATGCGACCAGGCCGAATGCGAACACAGGAGCGGCAAAGGTAAACTCAGGGGGCATGAGGGCTATAATCCCCGGATTCTTAGATACCATGTACGCGACAAACATCAGAATCATGATGACCAGGCCTTCCCAGAATGCGGAGAAGTTGCCGGCAACGAGACCCGAAAGGATATTCAGGGAAGCGCCGCCCTGCTTGCTGCTGGTTACAATCTCCTTAACGTGACGTGAATTGGTGCTGGTAAATACCTTCGTCATCTCCGGAATGATGGCTCCCGCAACGGTACCACAGCTTATTATGATGGACAGCGCCCACCACACTGAAGACAATTCTCCGGGAAGAGACGAGAGGAGAAGATAACTGGCAGCAAAAGTGACAATGATGGCAATTGTGGACGTCATCCAGATCAGGTGTGTCATGGGGGCTTCGAAGTTGAAATCTGTTTTATCGCCATACAGGGACCGGTTCAGTTTGCCGGTTATGAAATATGATGCCAGCGCTGTAAGAATCATGAGGACACGCATGGCGAATATCCAGATAATAAGCTGTCCGCAGAGGGCCGGCGCAAAAGCCATGGAAAGCGCCAGAAATGCTATCAGCGCGACACCGGTTACACCGTATGTCTCGAAACCGTCCGCGGTAGGACCTACACTGTCACCCGCATTGTCGCCTGTACAGTCCGCGATAACACCCGGGTTTCTCGGGTCATCCTCAGGAAGTTTCATAAAGATCTTCATAAGGTCAGAGCCCAGATCGGCGATTTTGGTGAAGATGCCTCCGCAGATCCTCAATGCCATCGCGCCCAGGGATTCACCGATTGCAAATCCCACAAAAGAGGGACCCGCAAGTTCTTTGGGAATAAAGCACAGGATGCAAATCATAAAGAAAAGCTCAACACTGACGAGGAGAAGTCCAACGCTCATCCCTGATCTTAAGGGGATGGATATAACATTCATGGGATTGCCGCGAAGTGATTCAAATGCGGTTCTGGAATTGGCCACCGTGTTGATCCTGATACCGAACCAGGCAACGCCGTAAGAACCGAGGATTCCAAGAATTGAGCAGACCAGTATGGTGAGAACTCCTCCAATTGCCATATGCTGCAGACCAGCAAAATAATACGTCATACAAATCCCGATAAGGATCCATAGGGCGATAAGGAATTTGCCCTGTTGAAAGAGATAAGTCTTACATGTCTGCCAGATTATCTCTGAGACATCAAGCATTGACTTGTGGGCAGACAGGTTTTTTGTTTGGACATATTGGACGGCACCGAAGATCGCCCCAATTACACAAACTAATAAACCCCAGTACATCAGCGAGAGACCACTGACCATACTGCCTAAGACATTAAACGTAACCTGAGACAAATCAGGCAGGTTAATGTCCGCTTCTCCTGCCAGCGCCACAGGCGCAAACACAAAGAGCGTTGTAAAGATGATTGATAAAAGATACCAGAATTTCTTAAACATTTTGTCTAAACCTCCTCTTTAAAATTACTACTGTCCCAACATTACTCAAATAAGTCTAAATAAAGTTAACCATATAGAAGGGGCAGTGTTAGGTTTTGTATAACCGTTATCCATAACCGCCTGTACATCAGTTCTTTTTCAAAAAGCGTGACGCTCAAAAGATGAGACCTTGACCAGGCATAATCCACCATAATTCTTATAGTCCTGTTTACACCTCCCCGTTCAATTCTTTTGTAATCCTTACATTAAATTTGTTCATGGCCGGATGAAGACCGGATGAAATGACTTCAATCACAGCATCACATGCCCTTTCAACGGCATGGGGCAAGGCCTGCATTTCACGTTTGGAAAACCGTTCAAGCACATAATCCTCTGCCATTCTTCCCGCAACCGGTCTGCCTATGCCCAACCGAATCCTGATAAACTCCGGTCCTCCGAGATGATTAACAATAGAGATCAAACCCTTGTGCCCTGCAGTGCCACCGCCCATCTTTATACGGATATCGCCGATCGAAAAATCCATATCATCATGAACAACTATTATATCTTCGGTGTTTATCCCAAAATACTCGGCAAGTTTACCTACTGCAACTCCGCTGAGATTCATAAAGGTTTGAGGCTTCGCAAGGATAACCGGAACCCTGGAAACCAACCCTCTGCCGATACAGGAATCAAACTTCCCGCGGCTAATCTCTATGTCTTCCATCCGAGCCAGAGCATCCAGAACCAGAAACCCTATATTATGCCTGCTGTAAGAGTATCTGACACCGGGATTCCCGAGTCCAGCTATAAGTTTCACACGTCCCTCTGTTGGAGAACCACTATTATTCGGCCTGTTCCTCTTCACCTTCTGATGCGGAAGCTGCCTCTTCTGTAACTGCTTCTTCCTCTTCACCGCCCTCTTCCGTCATCAGGCTTGTCCTTGTAGGCACCACAGACACAACTGCCACATCATCGAAGTCAAGAATCTGGACCCCATCTTTAATGGCAATATCTTTAACCTTAATGGAATCACCTATATTAAGACTGCTGATATCTACCTCGACAGATTCGGGAAGGTCAGAGGGAAGCCCCGACACCTTCAGGGCCCTCTTTATCTGTTGCAGTTCGCCACCTTCCTCTACACCAACAGGGTTACCCGAAAAGATAACGGGAACATCCACAGCGAGAGTTCTATCCATTCTGATTTCATAAAAATCTACATGTACCGGTTTTCTGTTTATCGTGTCGATCTGCAGCTCCTTGATAACCGATAGTTTTTCAACCTTACGGCCCTTGCCGGATTTTATTCCGAGCTTTACAAAGGCTGTCTCTCCCTTTTCCCCGACCAGGGCTCTGATCAGTTCGGAAGAATTCACTTTAACCGCTACAGACTCAGTCTCATAACCATAAAATATCGCGGGCACGAAACCTTCCGACCGCAATCTTCTTGAATTACCTTTTCCGAGTCCTTCACGCACCTGAGCACTTAATGCAATTGTTTTCATTCGCAACTCCTAAATAAAAAGTGAGCTTATAGATTCATTATAATATATTCTTTTTATCGCTTCGCTCAACACGCCTGCTATCGAAAGGATTTTTATTTTTTCGCAAGACTTCGCTTTTTCATGCAGGGAGATTGTGTCCGTCACAATAACCTCTTTTACAATGGAAGATTTTATCCTGTCTATTGCTGGCCCCGACAGCACGGGATGAGTGCAGCAAACAGAAACATCTATTGCTCCTTCATTTTTTATGGCATCGGCAGCCTGAACCACTGTACCTGCCGTATCAATCATATCATCAAGAATGAGTGCTCTCTTATCTTTCACATTACCGATAACATTCATCACCTGTGATTCATTGGGAGTGTCTCTTCGCTTGTCGACAATCGCCAGCGTGGCACCCAACCTCTTCGCAAAAGCCCTCGCCCTCACAACACCACCTGTATCCGGGGAAACTATAATAAGATCAGTGATATCATAATTACGTTTTACATATTCAAGGAGGATAGGGGTTGCGTAAAGATTGTCGACGGGAATATTGAAGAATCCCTGTATCTGACCGGCATGAAGATCCACCGACATAACGCGGTTTGCGCCGGCCGCAGTAAGCAGATCCGCCACCAGTTTTGCCGTGATAGGCGCCCTGGGAGAAGCCTTTCTGTCCTGCCTGGCATAACCATAGTAAGGTATAACAGGGGTTATCCTGTCAGCAGACGCCCTCTTCAAAGCATCTACCATTATGAGGAGTTCCATCAGACTGTTATTCACCGGCGTGGAAGTGGACTGCACAATAAATACATCCATCCCCCTCACATTTTCATCGATTTCAACCCTCGTTTCGCCGTCACTGAATGTGGAAACATTGGCTTTACCCGGAGATATCCCCAGTTTTCGGCAGATATCCCCCGCAAGAACCAGGCTGGAATTCCCCGAAAATATTCTTATCCTTTCTAACATCTGTGTTCTTCTTTCTTACAAACTGGTTGGGGCGGGAGGATTCGAACCTCCGGATGCAGGAATCAAAGTCCTGTGTCTTACCGCTTGACGACGCCCCATTATATTGAACACGCTCGGAATACCGATCCGATTCGAGCTTCCCTTAAATTAGATTCGGCTCTTTTCGCGTCCGTCTCGCTCCTGAAAATACCAAAGACCGTGGGACCACTTCCCGACATCAAAGAACCCAGGGCCCCGTTTGCCGTCAAAAGTTTCTTAATATCCGACAATACAGGGTAAAATCGCAGGGATACCTTCTCTAAATCGTTGTAAAGTCCTTTTGCAACATGGGACATCGTCACAAATCGAAGCATACTATATTTTATTGGTTCTTTTGTCAATCCTAATTTTAAATTTTCATAGATATCTCCGGTGGAAACTCCAAAACCAGGATTAACCAATATAAACCATAGCTTAGGGACACCATCCACTGGTTTGAGACGATCACCTATCCCTGAAGCCAGGGATGTCTTTCCAAAGACAAAAAAGGGGACATCCGCCCCAAGTCTGGCCCCTATTTGCATAAGTTCTTCTGTGCTGTACTTTGTTCCCGTTATTTCGTTAAGAGTAACAAGGGTAGTCGCGGCGTTCGAGCTCCCGCCACCAAGTCCCGCCGCCACAGGGATCTTTTTGTTTATTGTGATTTCCACACCAGAATGACAGGAAACATTAGAAAGAATAGCTTCAGCCGCCCTGTAGGCTATATTGTTTTTGTTTTCCGGGACCAGTCCCCCCGGACATATCACTTTTACTCCATTGCCTTTTAGATCAAAACTCATCTCATCACAAAGACTTATCCTTTGCATAAGACTCAGGATATCGTGATAACCGTCACTTCTCTTTCCCAAGACCCTGAGAAAAAGATTCACCTTCGCGGGAGACTGTCTGACAATCATGGGTTCTCCGATTCCTTTACATATTTCATTCTTGATTCAGACAGTACGCCATCCAATAGTTCCTTCTCACTGCTATCAAGATTCCCCGCTGTCTTTTCCCTCAGCATCCCCAGAATATCTATCGTCTGCTTCGCCGCGTTGAGGTCCTTTTCCTTTTTATCCGACACAGGATCGGCCAATTCTCCAAGGTTAAAAAGCACCGAAGTATACAGGGAAAGTACAAAGTTATGAAAATTCATCTCGGGAAACTGATATTTTTCCTCCTCCCTTTCCACCGTTTCCTCTCTCTCTACCTTTTCATTCCCCGTTTCAGGCTTCTGCACCGGCTCTTTTTTTTCATCCTCCCTCACCGCATCTGCATCTGCGCGAGTTCCCCCATCTTCATCAAACATCCTTTTGTCTTTTATAACAAATCCTTTTCCACTACTATTTTCAGTCATTTTGTCCTCCAGAATGTTAATATTAATGTTAATTCCACTCCGACGCGACAACTAGCACAAATACCTTAAAATGTCCAAGTCCCGATCCGGGCGGGTAATGGGGAGAAGATAATGGGGGCATGGTGATGTGTCCCCCTGACTCACCACATTTATTCTTCCTTCTTCGGCCTGTCAAGTCCCTTCACGATCTGGGATCTAATGAGCCTCGGAAGCATCATGTGATGCCGGGGACATATTGACCTCGGATTCTGATAGACACTGTCGGTAAATGCCACCATGTACCTGCGAATGTCTTCAAAACGCACTACCTCGTCCACCAGTCCCGCTTTCGCGCAATATGCCGGCTGAGAAGTGTCATGATAATGCTTAAGCATTTCATTCATCTTTTCAATCACGGGTTTAAGGGAATGTCCGGCGTCCTTTTCCTTGACAAGCCGTCTCGAATAACTTGCCGCGGCAGCCGTCTCGCCATGCATCACATAAATCTCTGTGGCGGGAGTACCGAGGGTGAATGCATTGTTGTTGTTGGATGTGGGACCTCCCAGCACATAATGGGCAGCGGCTGCTCCCTTGCGCAGGACAACCAGCATCATCGGCAGTTTAGTCTGCTCGATAGAGTAGATCAGCGACTGTCCCAGACCGAGAAGCTCCGCCTTCTCCGCGGTGTCGCCAACATCTATGCCCGATGTATCCTGAAACCAGATGATGGGAATCCTGTCACGGCCGCATTGTGTCACAAATTCATTCATCTTGATCAAACCCTGGCGGTAAAGTCTGCCACCCACACCAATATATTCATTCGTATACTCAGGATAGTCAGGAAGCAGGCCCTGGCGGTTGCCTATGGCACCCATCAGAAAACCATCTATCATGACCAGCCCCGTGTAAATCTCCGGGCCGTATCCGGGCCTGAATTCAAGGTGCTGGCTGTTGTCAACCAGCCGGGCAAGGGCATTGTCAAAATCGTAAACTGCTTTCTGGTTCATGTTTATGATGTATGGCAGTTCCGATGGTGAATATTTGGGTTCGGCCGGTACCGCAAGGCGGAAAAATCTTGGATCATATGCGGGAAGCCCCATCATATATTCCTTCAAGGCGTCGAGAACCTGTGTTTCTTCCTCGAAAACAGCCCGGAAAAAACCTGTCTCATCGTAATGAATCTTCACGCTTCCGGGGGGAACCGACTTGAAATGACGTGTGGCAGTGATCAGCTCCTCCGCGCTCTCTTCATCAAAAAAACCTTTGGGGCTCATGCCACCTACTATGCCGCCACCGCCCACAGCTATGTTGCAGTTCTTGTGGGCCAGTAGTATAGTCGGGCTTATCCCCTGATAACCCCCACCGGCAGGATTTGTGCCGTAAATACCTGCCAAAACGGGGATGCCCAACTGCTCCAGCTCCGCGTGACGGGAGAAACATGTCCCCTGGCCGCGGCGGTCAGCATAGACCTTCTCCTGCTCAGTCAATTTCACGCCGGAACAGTTCACCAGCCAGACAAGGGGCAGGTTCATTATTTTCGCTATGTCAGTAACCCGGAGGTTGTTGTTGGCCTGCCCCGCTATCCACGCGCCAGCTATCCACTTGTTGTTGAATCCAATCAACATGCACCATCTGCCGTTAATCCTGGCAAGGCCATCAACGACTCCGGTGCTTCCCGATTCTTCATGTTCGGGGTCAAAAATGGTGTGGAGGGGACAGAAGGTTCCGGGATCAACGATATACTCAATCCTCTCCCACACGGTCATCTGACCGCGCTCGTGAATCTTTTCGGCCGGGAGACCAACTTTTTTTATTCTGTCAACCTCTTTGTCAACCTCCCCCATAACCTCTTCCGCCAGGGCTGCGCTCTCTTCCATTCTCTTTACCTGAGAATCTTTCAGAGGCCTGCCAAATTCCTCCATTTTTAAATAAGGTATCATCTTCTAATCCTCCTCTATGTAAATAACATAATTATAACATATTCTCGCGTATCATTGCCAAAGAAGTTTAATTTTTATTTTTCAATCCCTGCAATAAATATTTCTGTTTCGTGATTAATCCGGGGGTCTTATCTTTCACCCGATTTTTGTTTTTCTTCTATTCTATGAATCCCATTTCCTGATCGATGATTCTGTTGATTTATAATTCTCAGTTTCTATCTTTTCTCCATCTGTCTGTATTGTAACTGCCCCGCACTTGTCTATTCTAAGCACCCTTGTTCCCGCTTTCCTGTATCTGTCGAGTACGTCGGAATGTGGAAACCCGAAGACATTGCCCGGGCCGCAGCTTACAATCACAATTTCGGGCCGGACCGCCTTGAGGAAGGGCGTGGAGCTGGATGAGCGCGCTCCATGATGGGGCGCCATGAGAATATCCGCTTTTAAATCACTTCCGGATGCGATAAGTTCGGCCTCGGCAGATTCCGATATATCCGCGGGGAGAAGTATGCTCATGTTGCCGAAGGTTATTTTCATTACCACCCCGTTGTTGTTGTAATCAGAGTCCGGAAAGTGAAGACCCCTCCCCGATACTGATTTTGCCGGATTCAATATCCTGATGGAGGCACCTCCGATTGTCTGCTCCTCTGTATCTTTATCCACAATCCTGTGATGGATGGCTTTCCCCATGATGATTTTCTTCAACTTCCGGCAGGACTCATTCTTCGATTCACAACCGTTTGACCAGACTTCGCCAACTTTAAAATTGTCAGCTATATAGGGAAGACCGCCGATATGATCCTGGTCGGGATGCGTAAGTACCATGACGTCCACCTTTTTTATCTTTTCGTGCCACAGATAAGGCGCCACCACATATTTTCCCAGATCGAAGCTCCTGTCATAGAACCCGCCGCCATCCACCAGCATAGTAACCCCTCCGGGAAACTTTATCAGCGTAGAACTGCCCTGTCCCACATCTATGAACGTTACCTCCAGATATTTCTGCCGGGCTGCCTTTATGTTCGTATAGAAGGCATCAACGGTAAAGAACAGCAGAATTGAACCCAGAAACAGCGCCAATACCCTGCTTCTATTGGCCCTGTACAGCTTTCCGAGATGCGTGGCAGCAACCGGAAAAAAGCAGCTCTCGGTGACGGCGCCGGGTGTATGATCTGTCCCTCCCTCTTTCGATCTCCACACATCCAGCAGTTTCAGCGCTGTAATAATCAGAAGATAGTAGAGGATAATTTCAGGAACTGTCGGTGTTGTTACGTGGAAATTCGAAAAGGAGAATGATGACAAAAAATCGATGATGGAAACGGATATACGAATAAAAAAAGAGGCGATCTGTATAAGTGCTGTCGCGATCGGCGCGAAGGGAGCCGTAATGATGAACAATATTCCCAGGGGGAGGACAATGAATCCTATTATCGGTATAATAAACAGGTTGGAGAGAAGCGCGATGCTTGAGACACGGTTGAAATAGAGCGCGATAAGTGGATATGTGCCGATCATGGCGCTGAGACTTACCATCATGAAGAGAATGATGCTGATAATTCCTTTCCTGAGAATCCCATCTCCGGTTCTCCTCGGAATCATGCTGCCCAGTGTCGGGGTTATGAGAATAATGGAGGCAACTGCCATGAAAGAGAGCTGGAACGAGATGTCGAAGAGAGACGCTGGACTTATGATAAGGATGGCAAATGCCGCGAATGCCAGTATGTTCAAGAGATCACGCCCCCTCCCGGCAAGGAGCGCAATCAGGAAGCAGAGTATCATAATGGTAGCCCTTATCGTTGATATGCGAAGACCGGCAATGAAGGCATAGCTTATTATGGGTATGACGGCGAACAGGGCAGATACCTTGAAGATATTAAATCTCAGCAGGAGGTATTCGGAAGATTTCATGATAGTTCTGATGATAATGAGAGAGATAAAGGCTATTATCCCCACATGCAGCCCCGATATGGCAAGGATGTGAGAAACCCCCGCCCTGTTGAATCCTTCGATGATATCTTCCGGAATGCCCTCCTTTTCTCCCAAGACAAGAGCCCGCAGTATACTACCCTCAGGAAAGGGGGCATTTTCCAGAATAAGCTCCCTGAGATGGGAGCGATATCTCTCTATTCGCGTCCTGAAATAATCCCCCGCGCTTTCCCTCATGATGACGATGTCTGAAGGGCTGCTTATGTACCCGCGCAGGCGGATACCCCTGTAGAGAAGGTATCTCTTATAGTCAAACCCGCCGGGATTGTTGAAGTTGTGCGGCTCTTTAAATTTGACCTTCGCCCTGATATAGTTGCCATATTTGAATAGCCTGTTGTTATCTTTGACGGAGAGAAATATCTTCCCATGTACCGGGATGACATTCTCATCTCTGATGATCCTCGTGGAGTTGACAACAAGGCTGGTTTTATTGCGCAGCACCCGGGGAGGATTGCACACCAGCCCTTCAACGGTCAGTTTATCTTTGCCTGCGTGCAGTGTTATATCGTCTCTACCACAGTATGGATGAAGATAGAGATTTATATTGAGGATACCCAGCAGGAACAGGGATATAAGCAGGCAGAAGGCAATAGAACCTTTCCTCCCTGCAACAACCGGGAAGAGCAGCGCTGCAATGGTTGCCAGGAGCGCCGCAAGAGCCGGAATGTCGGGTATATTTACAAGGCTCCCAACAGTTATTCCCAGGATGAGCGCTGTGAGCAGAGGGATTACAGGTCTTCGCATAAAGGTAACGGTTTACAGTTTACGGTTATCGGTTATCGGTTATCGGTTCACGGTTATGCATAAAGATTGTTCGCTATTTAATTAATGACCTTGACTGGAACAGCGGCTTATTTCTTTTTTACAAGAAAATACAGTTCTCCTTCTTCTTTCAGGTGTCCGGCCATGATCTCCGCATTATTCCCTCTGCCGCAGAACAGATCCACCCTTCCAGGGCCTTTGATCGCCCCTCCGGCATCCTGATTAAGGACAAACCGGGAAAAGGGCACCCATGACACAATGTTACCATATTTGTCTATAACAGGCTTTTTCACTCTGATAAAAGCAAGCGCGCCCCTGGGAAACATTCTCGCATCCGTGGCTATCGACCTGCCCGGTGTAACTGGCACATTAAGACTCCCCATAGGACCCTCTTCAACGATACGGAAAAACACATAGCTTTCATTACAGCTTAATATATCAAGCATTTCTTCAGGATGTTCCCTCAGATACTTTTTGATGCCCTTGAGTGATACCTCTCCCAGAGACATTTTCCCCTGCTCCACAAGCATTCTTCCCACACTACGGTAGGGATGCCCGTTACACTGGTCATAGCTTATCTGGACAAGGTCTCCATCGGGGAGATTTACAACTCCAGACCCCTGAATCTGCAGGAAAAAGATATCAACGGGATCAGAAAGCCAGAGGAGCTCAAGCCCCCTCCCCTCAAGAGATCTCTTTATGTCGATATCCTTGCGCGTGTAGTAGGGAACAGCCTTTCCCTCTTCAATTCTCGCGATAATACGTTCTCCTCTGTATTTTTCCTTGAATTTTCCAAGATCTACCACAACGTGATCGTCAGGTGTGCGATAGATGGGATAGCGATACTGTGGTGTCCTGTCAAATGACCCTGCAAGAACCGGTTCATAATATCCCGTAAACAGGACATCTCCGCCGCACCTTCCAACACTCCTGTATATATCAAAGGTCTGTTTTATCCTTTTTGTTCTATCATCGACTGACCCCGGCATCCTGATAAGTTTCAGAAACTCGCTAAGAGAATCCTTTAACTCTCCCGCCGTACATACGCGGTCTCCGATCCGGAACTCCCTTGTCTCCGGCAGCCTGTTGTAGTATTTCACGCTTCTGTATATTGCGAGTTCCAGAGATTTCTGGTCAAGGTCATCCGCCAGTGTGGACAACTCGCACGAATCAACCGGGACAAGGGGCACAACCCTCTCCGGCTCTATTGTCGCGCAACCCGCCAGGAAAAATATAAACAGACAAAGCAGTTTTGTTCTCATATTAACAGGCCATCAAATAATCTATTTTTTTGAAATTTACATGTACCAGATGAGCGAAGAAACATCAACGGCATTCGGGGGACAACGGACCGATCTGTATGCCGTCGCGGACAGGCAAACCCGGTATAACTTACGGGGCTGAAACAAGATTGATACACTAACCCCGGTATTGTAGAACGAATTGCCGGACGCCGGATGAACTGACAATCAGAAAATCCAGGCACCGGATGTTTATTCTGATGAAAATATTAATGCAAAATGTATTGAAAAGAAGTAGCATCATAACTCAGCAATTTCCGGTTAGGTTTTTGCGTGCGAATAAATTATAAGATCAGCATATTAAGCGAAGAAGTCGGGAATTTCCGCACAGCTGAAAAACTCGGACAGGATAAGATCAAGGATATCAGAGGCGTAAGAAAGGAACATATGAAACATTCGCTAAAAACAGGGTTCAGCTTCGGGTTAACCTCTGCAATAATCACGACACTCGGATTGATGATAGGCCTGTATTCCGGCACAGGTTCAAAGCTTGTCGTTGTCGGCGGTATAATCACTATAGCGATAGCGGATGCATTTTCAGATGCGCTGGGCATTCACATTGCTGAAGAATCCAAGAATAAAAACACCCCCCGAGAGATATGGGAAGCGACAATCTCCACTTTTTTATTCAAATTTGTTTTTGCGCTGACATTTGTTGTTCCTGTCCTGTTGTGCTCGCTCGCAACAGCGATCATCGTAAGTGTGGTCTGGGGATTGTCTCTATTGGGGATTCTCAGTTTTTACATGGCTAAAGAGCAAAAGGTAAAATCCTGGAAAGTAATCTCGGAACACTTGCTTATCGCGTCACTTGTCATAGTTTTAACATATTATGTCGGCATCTGGGTTGGATCAACATTCGGGTAGGCAATGGACAGATCATACTACAGAGATCGTACCTGCTTTCAGATTTGCCCCTTGTCAGAGAGCAAGAACGGGCATTTTCTGGGCGGTCCATCAGGCGGTCTATACCGTCACATCGAGAAGTCCGTCAATCCATGGCCGCTCCCGCCGTTCGGATTCAAGGTGACCTGCTTTCTGCTGAAGATCAAAAGGAGAAGACCGGAGAAAACACAGTCCCCCTTTTTGATAAAGGGGGACTGAAGAACTTCTACGGCAATACTGGTCGGACTCACTAAAATTTTGTCGGCCAATTTGCAAGCCGATGTTTTCCGATACCCTTATCTTTTGAATCGCGAATAATACTCAACACATTAACCAGATAATCACGGGTATCAAGGGGATGTATAACATCCTGCACACCATAGCCTTTCGCTGCGGCATAAGCAGTCGTGTCAGCTCTCAATTGTTCAATCAATTTTTCCCTTTCTTCTGCCAGGAGATTTCCAAATACAACATCTGCTCCAATCTCAGGATCCATAAACCCGATTTCAGCTGTGGGCCACGCCACCATAAAGTCACATCCTGAGCCCAGAGCGCACATGTTTATAAGCGCCTGTCCGTATCCCTTTCGTATAATCATGACGATTCTCGGAACCGTTATCTGAAAAAGGCATTGCAGGTTATTGACAACTTTGGCGCCCACTTTCTTAAGTTCCGCATCCTTACCGGTAAGATGGCCGGGGGAATCAACAAGGAATATAAGGGGGATATTGAAAGAATCACAGAGACACTGAAAACTTGTCTGCTTGTTCAGAGCATCTGTATCCGTAGCGCCGGCATTAAACAGCGGATTACTCGCGATAAATCCGACCACCTCTCCATTGATTCTGGCAAGACAGGTAATGAGCATCTTTCCAAAATCGGGCTTTAGTTCAAGATATTCTCCACCATCTACAATACAACCTATAATCCTGCGCATATCGTAACCACGCTTTCGATTATCGGGAAAAATTTTGAGAATCTGCTCTACACGCTCGTCCGAGCCATCGGGAACAGGTCGTTTGGGCGGCAGTTCCTGATTGTTGGCTGGCATATAATCAAGATATTTTTTTATGATTCTGAAACAATCTTCTTCATCTTCAGCAACCTGATCATTCATGCCCGTCAGTTTCGCGTGAACTTCCCAGCCTCCCATCTCTTCAGCCGTATAAGTCTGCCCTATGGCCTTTTCAAGAGCCCTGGGTCCTGAAACGCAAATGGCGCTTCCCTTCACCTGAACAACAAAATCTGCCGTACACGCCTCAAAATCAGCTACGCCATAGCACTCTCCCATTGCCGCCATCACAAAAGGGCATTCCCGAAAATTGGTATATTCAGCCCAGTGCATGTCAGAACCAGCTCCACCACTCATGATTTTCTCAGCACCCTGCACGTCGGGCATTCTTGCCCCTCCGGCTTCTCCCAGCCAGATCAGGGGTATTCCATATTCACGCACCTGAGCCTTGAAAAGAAGCATCTTTTTCAGATTTACCAATGCGTTAGTAGATGCCAACACTGTAAAGTCATTGACTATAACAGCAACCCTGCGCCCATTCACGTAGCCATAACCGCAAATCAGGCTATCCGCGGGAGTTTTATCCTCCATACCCGGCATATCCGATGTACAAAAAGCGCCCAATTCCATAAATGTGCCGGGATCGAGCAGTTTGTCTATACGCTCCCTCGCAGTTAATCTGCCCTTGTCATGCTGCCGCTGAATCTTTTGCGGCCCGCCCTGTGCAAGTGTTTTCTTCTTTCGTATCTCAAGCTCTTCAAATATTTTTTCAAAAGCCATTACTAATATCCCTTCTTTAAAATAGCTAAAAGAAGGCCAACTGTATGAATAACTTCAGATCAACAAGTTGGCCTTCCGTCTGAGAAACAAGAATATGGTGCCGGTTTTCCTGCTATGTCACGGGTTAATATTTCTTTTCAAACAGTATAGGTTTCCTTACCGGTCTTTCAAGTGTTTCCGGTGGTACCCACTCGAAGGTTGGACTTATTCTCAGTTCCGTTTTCATTGCATTTTTTATTTCCTTACCCAGCTCTTCGAGCTTATCCTTTATGCCTTCACCGTATTCAAGTTTTATTATCAATTTGGTTATTCTCGGCGACGGATCTTCTCTGATTACTCTCATATGTCCTGTTACCCTGGGCACAAATTGCTGCAATTTTTTATGTATCGCCCCGGCAAATACATTGACCCCCTTTACAGTGATCATATCGTCCGCGCGCCCGACAGGTTTGACTCTGTATCCCTTGAAGCCACATCCGGGACATTCAGAGGTGAAAACTTCCACGATATCGCCAGTTGCGTATCTCAGATACGGCGCAGCCTTCTTTCTAAGATGGGTACCGACAATCTCTCCGACCGCTCCATCCTTGATCTCAATCGGTTCCTTCGTCACAGGATCAACCAGATCTTCTCCCGTTAGATCCCAATCCTCAGCGAAATTGTGAAGGCCGTGATATTCATCCGAATTGCAGGAGATCGCGATATTGAGGAGCGAAGGTCCCCACCAGTCATACCACCGACATCCGTAGGCATCTTCTACCTTTTTTTTCAACTCAGGAATTCCACAGCCCATTTCCCCCGTAAGAAGCAGACACTTAAACCCAAGATCCCTAGGATCCATGCCGAGATGATTTTTCAGCAAATCAGCATAAAAATCGACAATCGCTGCACCAGTGTACCAGAAGGTAGGTTTTGTCCATTTCACCATCTCAAATGCCGGCTCCGGTCCAAGCCTTATGTCAATGGGAAGCGGGAGAATACCTGACTTCTCAACCCCGGGAAGTATCGCTGAAGTCGCATAAACACCAAGTGGATATAAGAAAAAAGCCCTGTCCCCTTTTCCCAGCCCTACAAGTTTATGCATAAATACGACAGAATCGGTGACAAAGTCCTGATCCTCTTTAGTCTGGGTGTACGGATAGGTCGGATGTCCCGTGGTTCCTGAAGTGCCTCCAGTGGAAACTACATCCGCCGGGTCACAGCAAAGATGCAGCCCAAAAGGATGCCCATATTTTTCCAAGGATGCTTCCATGCTCTGCCGTTCCCGGTCTTTATCCATAAAGATGGGCAGTTTCCGCAGATCCTCAATAGTCTTTATATCTCCGGGCTCCGCGCCACATTCCTTGAAACGCAACTGATAATATTCGGGTGAGTTATCATACATGTACGCGATTGATTGCCGAAGCAGTTTCTCTTTACGAACTTTTCTTTCATCAAAACTCATGTCGTTTAATTCTTCCGGATATAATCTTATCTTGCCTACCATTTCTAACCTCCTTAGTTTAGTGTCCCTTTCGGGAATGGTTGAAACTCCTCACCTTATGGTCGAGGATAGGTCGGTTTAAACAGATTTTAAAGCAAACATACACTACTTTCTGCCTTTCAGAAAGTTTTTTCCGTAACCGGCAACATGTCTGCAAAATCCCTGCTCCGATTTCGGCCTCAGCAATCCTTTATCCATATACCGCTTGACAAAATCAGGATTCCTCGTCGCCTGAGGATTATTATTCTCCTTCGCCCAGTACTCGGAAATGATCTATACGGTACTCAGACCGGCCGTGGCCCCGGTTCATGGGGTATTATAAAAAATCAATATTGATTTCATTGCTAGAAAGTCGCGAGAAATCACTTTTATGTACCCCCCTGACGATAATCATACGTCAAAAAGAGCAAGTTGTGGTATAGTCCGCCGCGTGACTCCTGATACAGGAAAAAAACCATCACACAGAGAAGGATGACGTGCATGAAATTTGACATATTAAAAGGCCTGAAATTTCTTATAACTTCCATTTCAGGAAAGAAAGGGCAACAGCGCCTAGCAGAGAAGAAAAAAATACACCCAGTCGAGAAAAGGAAAAAGGGATCAGCAGGAAAAAAGAGAGGAGATTCGGAAGAGAAAGAGAGGGGGCGCACACAGTTCCGTGAACTTGGACTTCCTTCACAAGTCCTCAATGCAATCGAGAAGATTGGGTATGAGGAAATGACCCCAATTCAGGAGGCTACCTATTCTATTATTACCTCGGGACAGGATCTCTGCGCCCTCGCGGAAACGGGATCGGGGAAGACAGCCGCATGCTCGATTCCCCTTGTTCAGAAAATCAATATCTCGGAAAACACCATCCAGGGTCTGGTAATTGTTCCTACCCGTGAATTATGCCTTCAGTATGTGGATGAAATCGAAAAGATCGGTGCCGGGGCTGGGGTGGTCTCATTCGCCGTTTTCGGCGGATTCAGCAAGGAGATTCAGGTCGCCAAGATAAAACACAAGGTACATATCCTCGTCGCGACGCCGGGACGACTCATCGATCTTTTGTATGACGGAGCTGTTAGCCTGTCAAATGTGAAATGCGTCGTCCTCGATGAAGCGGACGAACTCTTAAAGGAAGGGTTCCTCGAAGACATCGAGTTTATTATGTCCTG
Organism: Deltaproteobacteria bacterium; assembly: GCA_019313905.1. Classification (GTDB taxonomy): domain Bacteria; phylum Desulfobacterota; class Syntrophia; order Syntrophales; family UBA2210; genus UBA2210. The sequence continues at coordinate 37,620 of JAFDAI010000010.1, forward strand.
CATGATAAATAAGCATCAGACGCTTCTCTTCGCCGCGACAATGGATGATGACATCACAAAGCTCTCTCATGATTATCTACGGGATCCCGAATATATCTCTCTTATAAAAAAGAGGTCGGCGCCGGTAAGCATCGAACACTATTTCGCCTATCTCCAACCGTATCGCAAGGAAGCGGAACTCATAAAATATCTTGAGTCAGAAGATGTAAATCAGGTGATCATTTTCTGCAACGCCCGCCACAGGGTTGACAAGTTATTCCGCGATATGCGGAAACACTATAAAGATATCGAGTACATACACGCCGGGCTCAGTCAGAACAAGCGTTCTTCCATATTCAGGCAGTTCAAAACAAAGAAACTTCGCTACCTCATTGCCACAGATGTCGCCGGAAGAGGACTTGATTTTACACATGTATCCCATGTGGTAAACTGGGATTTACCATGGGATGGAACACAATATACTCACCGTACCGGTCGTTCCGGACGAATGGGGAGAAGAGGCCAGGCTTTTACCCTTGTGACCAAGCGTGACCTTCCCAAGCTTCGTGAAATTATCCGCAAGAAGAAGATTACCCCCCGCTGGATCGGGAAAGACCCGCTTAAGGAAGATAAATTAATCCCGAAGGAAAACCCTAAAACGAAAAAAAGGCCCTATCGGAACTACAGAGGGAAAAAAGAAAAGATGGTGAACCGGAAATAATGAATCTGGTGCGAGGTCAGGTCTGCGTTTGATCCTTCCCCGGAATCACAGTTTCTGCTTATCAAACCAGGATCCCTTTGTTTTCTTGACATTACGACATTTAACTGGTATGACCTCTTACCAGAGGAGTTCTGCGCGATGAAATCAAAAAAACCCTTTCACCCTGCCAGGCACACGGAATACAGACTGGTCACGTCCATACTTGACGGCACTTATCCGCCGGGGTCAAGTCTTCCGAATGAAAGATCGTTTGCGAAGCAGATCGGGGTAACGAGACCAACTCTCAGGGAAACTCTCCAGCGTCTCGCGGCCGAGGGATGGGTTACTATCCGGCACGGAAAGTCCACCGTGGTTAACGATTACTGGAAGGAAGGCGGCTTGGGTCTGCTCAGTTCCCTTGCAAAGTATGGAGAATCTCTTCCCAATGGATTTATCACCCGCCTCCTTGAGTTCAGGGTCGTCCTGATTCCCCCCATTGCCCGTCTTGCCATCGCCAGTTCACCCGGGGTCTTCCGGGAATATCTCAATCTTTTCAGTAACCTGGGGGACGATGCGCCGGCTTTCGCAGACTATGACTGGAATTTGCAGATATTATTCGTCAGGCATTCCGGAAACCCGATATATCCCCTGATTCTCAACGATTTCTCCTCCATTTTTAAGGTCATGGCGCTTCGCTACTTCAGCCTGGAAGAGGGAAGAGAGTCATCCCGCGATTACTATCTTCAACTTCTGCGTTCGATCGAGCAGGAAAAAGGAGACGCCGAGCAAATTGTCCGCTCGGTTCTGGAAAAGAGTATCAACATCTGGAAAAATGTAAGTAAATACAATAAACAAGTTGAGGGTTAAGAAAATGGGAATAGAAAATTTAAGAGAAGATTGGGATCTGATCATAATAGGAGGAGGCATAACGGGGGCCGGCGTCTTCAGAGAAGCCACCCGCATGGGTCTTAACGTGCTCCTTGTGGAACGGATGGATTTCGCATGGGGGACATCGAGCCGTTCCACAAAACTGGTCCACGGCGGCCTGCGCTACCTCAAGGATGGCCACCCACTCCTGACAAAGACGTCCGTTGAAGAACGTGAGCGCATGCTCAAAGAAGCGCCCGGACTGGTTGAGCAGATAGGCTTTCTCCTGCCCGTTTACAGGGGCATATCACCCGGCAAATGGACACTTGATATCGGCCTTATCCTCTACGATCTCATGGCGCATGAAAAACAACACCGGTTTTACGACACCAAAGAGTTCTCCGCCCTTACACCCCATCTTAAAAGAAAGGGACTTGCGGGAGGCTTCCGCTTTTTTGACGCCCAGGTTGACGATGCAAGACTTGTTAGTGATAGAAGATACAGAAACTCTGGAGGAAAAGACTCTCTCTACGGGTACTGTTATCAACGCAACCGGCGCCTGGGGAGAAGAACTGCATCCCTCACCTGATCGAAAGCGGCACCTCCGCCCCCTGCGGGGAAGTCATCTTGTCTTTCCTCATTCCGTTATTCCCATCGACAAGGCAGTAACTATTGTTCATCCCGCCGATAACAGACCTGTATTCGCAATCCCGTGGGAAGGGGCAGTGCTCGTCGGAACCACCGATGTAGACCACAGGGAAGACATACAAAAAGAGCCTTCTATTACAGAAGAAGAAATATCATACCTGCTGGAAGCCATTCAGCTGTTTTTCCCCTCCCTTGATGTATCGGTGGATAATTGCATATCAACATTTGCCGGCATCAGACCCGTGCTCAGCGAAGGCATCCTTTCTCCCTCGGAAGAATCACGCGATTATGTTGTCTGGAAGGATAAGGGCCTCGTTACCGTAACGGGTGGAAAACTGACAACATTTCGAAAGATGGCATGGGATACCCTTAAGGCAGCCAAATCGTTCCTGCCGCCGGTTCGATTTATCGGGAGAAGCGATCCGGTCTTTTCCCCCGTGCCCGACACAATCCCGGAAGAAGATTTCGGGCTGTCCGCAGAAACCTGGCGGCGACTCTACGGCCGGTATGGAGAAGCCGCGAACGAACTTGTAAAAACGGCCGCAATCGACGACCTCACACTCATTCCGGGCACTTTTACACTATGGGCGGAATTACCCTTCACGGCAAGGCATGAACAGGTAAAACACCTTTCCGATCTTCTCCTGAGGAGAGTGCGCATAGGGCTCTTGACGCCCATGGGAGGTAAAGAGTATATTAAACGCGTGCAGAAACTGTGTGAATCGTCGCTACCGTGGGATAGAAAACGCTGGAAACAGGAAATAAGGGATTATCTTGACCTGTGGAGACAAGCCTATTCGCTCCCGGACAAGAAAAAATAGGGATCATAACAAGAAACCAGCACCGGGGGGTATATACCATGGAAAATAAGGATCTACTTCTCTCCATTGATAACGGCACACAGAGTCTGAAAGCCCTGATATTTGACCTGAAGGGCAACCTTATCGCAAAGGAACAGGTTGTATTTGAACCCTATTACTCAGAAAACCCGGGGTGGGCGGAACAGGATCCCACTGTCTTCTGGCAGGCATTGTGTCAGGCATGTCAGGGGGTATGGAGGCAGGGAAACTACAAAGAGCGTATTGCCGGCGTATCCATCACCACACAGAGAAGCACAGTAATAAATGTTGACAGGAACGGCAAACCCCTCCGTCCGGCCATGATATGGCTGGATCAGCGTAAAACATACGGGCAGACCCCCCTTGGAGGAATATGGGGCCTGCTGTTTAAACTTGCTCGCGTCAGCGATACGATATCCTATCTTCAAACCGAGGCGGAGGTAAACTGGATCCGCACATATCAACCCGATATCTGGGAAAAGACACACAAATATCTCCTCCTCTCCGGTTATCTTACCTATCTGCTGACGGGGGAATTCGTGGATTCCATAGGCTGCCAGGTGGCCATGATACCCTTTGATTACAAGGGGCTGCGCTGGGCTCCCGGCCGGGACTGGAAATGGAAGGTCCTTCCCGTGGCGCGTGAATTACTTCCCGAACTCATTCCCCCGGGACAGCCGCTGGGAAGCATCAACCGGAAAGCCTCCGAAGAAACGGGGATTCCGGAAGGTCTTCCCCTGATAGCGGCCGCCGCGGACAAGGCGTGCGAGGTTATAGGCTCGGGAAGCCTTGAACCTTCCATAGGCTGTCTCAGTTACGGCACAACCGCCACCATTAATGTCACGAGCAAGAAGTATGTGGAAGCAGTACCGCTGCTGCCCCCCTACCCTTCCGCGGTACCGGATTACTACACCATAGAGGTTCAGATCTACCGCGGGTTCTGGATGGTAAGCTGGTTCAAAAAGGAATTCGGCTATCTGGAAGAGCAGGAAGCGTCGCTGCAGGGAGTGACACCAGAGACACTGTTTGACAAACTTGTTGACGATATTCCTCCGGGCTCCATGGGACTGGTGCTGCAACCCTACTGGACCCCCGGCGTAAAGTTCCCCGGACCGGAGGCCAAGGGCGCAATAATCGGCTTCGGCGACGTGCATACGAGGGCACACATCTACAGGGCTATCCTGGAAGGCCTTGGCTACGCTCTCAGAGAGGGAAAGGAGCGGATAGAAAAACGGACCCATATTCCCATAACGAGTCTCCGCGTGTCCGGAGGCGGTTCACAGAGCAAAAACGCCATGCAGCTGACGGCGGACATCTTCGGATTGCCGACTGCCAGGCCGCATATCTACGAAACATCAGGACTCGGCGCGGCAATAGATACCGCTGTGGGACTCGGCCTGCACAGTGATTTTGAATCAGCGGTGAAGACCATGACTCGTGTGGGCGAAGTATTCGAACCTGATCAGAAAAATCAGGAGCTTTACGAACAGATCTACAACGATGTCTATCAAAAGATGTACAAGCGTTTGAAACCACTCTACGAACGTATCAGGGAGATTACAGGCTATCCCAAATGACATATGAGGGTCTGTCATGAATAAAAAACGAGAGGTAATATTTTCTGACACGAACATGGGCATTACCTCCGCGGTGAGGGAGGTTTTCGAGCACTTCGGTGGAGCCGGCTCACTCCTGAAATCCAGTGG
>JAFDAI010000085.1 GCA_019313905.1 Deltaproteobacteria bacterium
TCCATACTCACGGATCAATCCATCCCTGATGACAGCCTGCTTCCTGATACCGGGGTGGAACTTGAATGGGAAAAAATCCTGTCACCCTTGTTTATCCGGAGTGACACTTATGGCACCCGATCCTCCACTGTAATGCTGATGGATAAAGATGGCCATATCGAAATCACGGAACGAACCTATGACCTTAAAAACAACTTGAAATATTCAGACAGACAGTTTTCCATTCCTTCCTGAAAGTTTGAGCGGATTTTCAAATTCCAAATATACCGGCAGGAGCAGAGGCAATACTTTGGCCTAAACTTCGCCGGACATCCATGTCCGGCTACGAGGTGAAATCACTGCTCCCGGCGTCCTGCCTCCGCAGCGATTCAAACCCGGCCAAAGCATCCCCTCTACCCCTGCCTCTGCCGAAAATCTGCCCAAATTGCATATTCCGGTCCATTCCGTCCACCCAATCCGGTCCATTCCGTCCACCCAATCCGGGACATTCCGTCCACTGATTCCGATTAATTACGTCCACCCATTCCGGAGCATTCCGTCCGGTTCGGTTTAAGTTTAGGAACACCACACGACGCTGGATAAAATTGTTAGTAAATCGTAGTCTTCCTCATTTTATCTGAGGAGGATTCAAACAGTGCCAAAAGGACGATTATCCATGCGTAAAACAAAGGAAATTTTACGGCTCAAATTTGACCAGCAAATGAGCAATCGGAAGATTGCAAAAAGCTGCGGAACATCCCACAGTGTTGTTGCAGATTATTTGTGTCGTGCAAAAAAAGCAGGATTGGATTGGTTGCATATTGCAAAAATGAATGATGCCGAGATTGAGACAAAACTGTTCCCAAATAAGGCAAAGAAAACAAAATCCGGACGAAGAATGCCGGTTATGGAAAAGATTCATGTTGAACTTAAAAAAAAGGGGGTTACCCTTCAATTACTCTGGCATGAATATAAATATGACAATCCGGAAGGCTATCAGTACAGTCAATACTGCGAGTTGTATCGCCGATGGGGCCGGAAGCTGGATGTTTCCCTCCGGCAGCAACATCGTGCCGGTGAAAAGCTTTTCATAGATTATGCGGGGCAAACTATCTCCATCATCAATCCGACCACAGGCAAGTCAACAGAAGCACAGATATTCCTGGCAACATTTGGGGCCAGTTGTTATACCTACGTAGAAGCCTCTCCCTCCCAGGCACTGCCCTTTTGGATCAAATCACACATCCACGCCTTTGAGTACTTTCAAGGTGTCAGCGCACTTCTTATCCCTGATAATCTTAAGTCAGGGGTTAATAAGGCGTGCCGCTATGAGCCGGATCTAAATCCAACGTACCATGAACTGGCCAAGCATTATGGCACCACGGTAATACCGGCAAGGGTCCGGAAACCCAAGGACAAAGCGAAAGTAGAAAATGCGGTAAAAATTGCAGAAAACTGGATACTTGCTGCACTCAGAAACCATACTTTTTTTAGCCTGGACGAGCTGAATCAAGCTATCTCTCAAAAGCTCGAAGATTTCAACAACAGGAAATTCCAAAAGCTGGATACGACCCGGCGTGAACTTTTTCTAACAGTTGACAAGCCCGCCCTGAAACCTCTTCCCACAAATCGCTATGAATATGCGGACTGGGCAAAAGTTCGGGTTAATATGGACTACCATATAGAGGTGGATCGCCACCATTACAGCGTTCCTTATCCGTTAGTAAGAGAGCTTTTGGATGTTCGGATAACTGATACCATTGTTGAAGTCTTACACAAGAATCAGCGAGTTGCCAGCCACGTTCGGAGCTATGAGCAGGGCGAGCAAACCACTTTGATAGCGCACATGCCAAAATCTCATCAGAAATATCTTGAGTGGACCCCTTCAAGGCTTTTGAGTTGGGCAGAAAAAAATGGAACAAATACCAACCGTTTGTTCAAAAAAATAATGAACAAGAAAACTCACACGGAGCAGGCCTTCCGATCCTGTCTTGGCATCATGCGTCTTGAAAAAGGTTACACAGCAGAACGTCTGGAAGCGGCATGCACACGTGCTTTTTTTATCCAATCATTTTCCTATAAAAGCGTTGAATCGATCCTTAAAAATGGTCTCGACCAGCAGCCCCACCCTTTTGGAGAGGATCGAATAAAAGTGTCTCCAGTAAAGCACCCCAATATCCGTGGGAACCAATATTATAAATAAAATAAGGAGATTATATAACCATGCTTAACGAACAAACGATGGAAAAACTTATTGCAATGAAGCTAAATGGAATGGCTGATGCCTTCAAAGAACAGCTTGAACAGCCCGACATACACGAACTGTCTTTTGAGGAGCGGTTTGGGTTACTGGTGGATCGCCACTGGATATGGAAAGAAGATCGACGAATGAAACGCCTACTTCGGAATGCAAAGCTTAAAATTAACGCCTGTATTGAGGACATTAATTATAAAATCCCGCGTGGCATCGACAGATCCGTGGTCTTGAGGCTTGCAAGCTGTCAGTGGATCCAGAGTACTCAGAACATTATCATCACAGGTCCCACCGGTGTTGGGAAAACTTATCTGTCCTGTGCATTTGCCAATAAAGCCTGCAGAGAGGGGTTTGCTGTTTTGTATAGAAGGGCTCCGAGGCTCTTCCAGGAAATCGCTATAGCCAGAGCTGACGGAAGCTATACCAAGCTGATGAACAAATTTGCTAAAGCAAAACTTTTGATTATAGATGACTTTGGACTAGCACCTTTGTCAGACCCAGAGCGAAGGGAACTCCTTGAAGTGATTGAGGACCGGCAGGGGCTATCATCCACCATCATTGTCAGTCAGGTCCCGATTGGAAACTGGCATGAAAGCATCGGAGACCCAACCATTGCCGACGCAATTCTGGATCGACTCATTCATAATGCTCATAAATTTGATTTAGAAGGGGACTCGATGAGAAAACATATCATGGCGAAGGGAAATTGATAGTAACAAAATAACAGAGGAACGAATAATGATAGGCAATGAACAGGATCAAGCATACACGAAGAAAGAAATCGAAGAAATAGTTAAAATGGTACGTCTGGAGCTATATAACAATGGTGAGTTTTGTGGGGCCAGGGCTATTAAAGAAAAATTGGAGGACTATTATGAGATCAATCCATTACCGTCTGAAAGTACAATTGGACGCATATTAACCCACCATGGTTTAACCAATGGCAGAACGGGGTGGTGCTAATAACATATGTTTATTATGGTTCCAAAAATGGAAAAATCTCAAGTGATCAAAATTTCAGGTGAAAATCACCCTATTTTTTTGGGAAACGTTGTACGTTTGTCTATAACCAAGGAAACACAAGGCTTTTAGAGGTGACTTTCAGACAGTTAAAAGGAGATTTTTATGCGCGGAGGCTACAGAGGAGTACCAAAACCCAAATTACCATCACATTTACGTGTGACCTTCAGGTTAAAACGTGTTCATGTAAACGCCAGAATACAAAAATGGATGCTTGATGAATTAAAAAAGCAAGGAGAAGTGGGTATAGTGTTAGAATATATTTTGGAAAAAAATGCAGGATTTAAGTATCAACCTGAAAAACAATGATTTTTTACCAGATTATAATGGGGCTCTGCCCCAAGCCCCGGGATTTAGCGCTTTGAGGACACAAGCATGGTTAATTAAAAGAGGGGCAGCGCATCACACACTGCCCCCATGCTTTAGTCACCAATTTCGGCGCTCGGGTTGCTTCCCAGCAAGAGCCCTATCCTCCGAACTGGTGATGGGATAATATCATGAGAATAACAGATTTCAAGAAATTTAATTCTAAATATAAAGTAAGGAGGGGAATTTAACCAGGCAAATAAAATTTTTGAACTGAATAATATAGCTTTAAAAATTTAAAATCGATCTTGACATGGAGGCCACTTTAAACAATTAAAAAATCGGCCAAGATAATTGACGCGACCGGACAAAGTAATTGACATTAGATAGTATTTTTTATTTTAAAGGAGGAAAAACTTGACTAAAAATAAGAAGTCTGAGAAATAGGGTGAAATCAGCGTCGATCAGTTCCAAAAAAAACGGACGGAATGCTCTGGAACAGGTGGACGGAATACTCCGGAACGAGTGGACGGATTCACCGGAATATGCATGCACCGCCAATTTAGCGGTGTATGTGCAATTGTTTATACACAGATGTTGTGCGGCATAAGAGAGAATGCAACTACGGATTGAAAAACTAAAAGGAAAAAGATAAATTATGGGTAATACATTATTCACTTTTGTAGCAGAGGATGCGATAAAGAACTCAGATACATTTACATTAAATTGTAATTGTGGGGGAAAGGTTATCATTATGTCGCCCTTCCAAGAAAAGGAAGTAACTTGTCCTGAATGTGAATCACTTATTAATATATTGGTGGTTAGTGGAGACCCAGGATATGTAATTGGAGCAGATGAAAAAGGAGAACCCAAATTACTACCTGTTCAAGGCAGTAAAGCTCAACCAATAGAATTACTTTCAGAATCAGAGAA
>JAFDAI010000166.1:0-769 GCA_019313905.1 Deltaproteobacteria bacterium
ATATCTTGAGAAGTATGTCTATGGTGTCAAGGGGCAGGAAGAGCTTATCGCCCTTGTTGGAGAGGAACGTATTGAAACGATAAAGGCGGACCCCCATACCGGGTATGCTGTAAATATGAAGAGAAATTGATGAGGGGAAGAGAAAATGGAATATACATCGAGAGAGATGATGACGATAGTGGCCGCCAGGGAGATCAAAGACGGGGATATCGTGTTCTGCGGTACCGGAATTTCGATGCTGGCGGCGATGGCGGCGAAGAATATAAATGCCCCGAATAGTGTAATATTTTTTGAGACGGGATCTATTGATGCGAAGCTGGATGAAATTCCCTTAGCAGTTGCGGATCCGCGCGTTATGTACTGGTCCTCATCAAACAGCGGTCTTCTGGATGCATTTGCGACAATGCAGAACAGGATTACGGGAGAGCATGTCATCGGTATACTGGGCGCGGCGCAGATCGATAAATTCGGAAATGTCAATTCAACGGTCATCGGAGATTATCACAACCCCAAAACCCGTTTTTCAGGGAGTGGGGGTGCCTGCGATGTTGCGTCCTTTGTTCCGAGAAGCATTACATTCATGCAACAAGAGAAAAGGAAATTCGTAAATAAGGTGGATTACCTGACAAGTCCAGGACACCTTACCGGCAATGATGGCAGAAAGAAAGTAGGACTCATTCCGGGAGGGCCGCAGCTGGTTATTACCAATATGGCGGTCATGCGTTTCGACGATGAAACGAAGGAAATGTACCTGTCCGGCTACTATCCG
>JAFDAI010000166.1:781-3413 GCA_019313905.1 Deltaproteobacteria bacterium
AGGAAATGTATCTGTCCGGCTACTATCCGGGGATAACCAAGGAGGAGATCCTGGACAACATGGAGTTTGATGTTGATGTCTCCAAGGCGAAAGAGGTGGAAGCTCCCACTGAAAATGAACTCACGATCTTGAGGGAGAAATGTGATCCCCAGAGATTAATCCTGTAGAGGCCGTATTGAGTGTGTCCATTTTGAATCGGGCTCTCGAAAAGTGGCAGCCTAAGGTCCTTTTCCATTAGCTGTAAAGTTTTTTAAAATGGCAGAGAAATTGCAGGTGAAGTAACTGTAACGTGCTGGTTTGATTGAAGTGTAAATACGAGATGAATAAGGCTGACGGTTATATGAAGGTAGATGGTTGTTGTCCCAGATTATTTAAGACACAAACCTTATTGCTACAGGGTGTGGTTTCTGATATCAAGGACGGTAATATGGATCATCTGTTTTTCTTCGCTGACCCGCCTTCATCGTTACTGATGGATACAATCAAAAAAATTAAGCCCCCCTTTTTAAAGGGGGGCTTGCCCAGGTTAATCGAAGATTTAATCTATATGGGTTTACAAGCTTGTTAATACTCGTACTAAGTGTTTCCCTCGTTTTTCTCGGAGGATCATTTAACAAGGCCGAATGTGCAAAAAAATATAACCTGAAATTTCAGTTGGCATGGCATACTCAGCATCCGGAATACAAAGCATATAAACAGTTTACCAAGATGGTAAAGGAAAATACGGATGGCCGGATTAAATTTACGCTTTTCCCGGCAAGCCAGCTGATTGGAAGGGGTGAGGCGCTTGACGGCTTGAAGAACGGCACCATCGATATGCTTGCAAGCTGTGGTGCCTATTATCACGGAATGATTCCTGAAGGCGATATCGACTGGCTCCCCTACATCTCCCTTGGACATAGGGCAGAGTTCTGGGATTACATGAACGGCGACAATGAGTTCAATGCTATTATCGCGAAGAACTATCTTGAAAAGGCGAATGCCGTTTACCTGACCAATATTATCTGCGGAAGCTCCGGAATTATCGGCAAGGGCACCAATGAATACAAAACAATTGAGTCTCTCAAAAACATAAAGCTGAGAGCAGCCGGTGGTGTCTGCACACGCGTAGCAAAGGCGTGGGGCGCGGCCCCGGTGACCATGGCTACGGGAGAGATCTATCCCGCGCTGCAGAGAGGCACAGTCGATGCCCTGATTTTCTATGCATACGGTCTGAAAGACTATAAATTCTTTGAAGTTGCAAAGACATTTACGCGTCCTCCCGTTTTTACCTGGGCCGACGATCTTTGGATAAACAAAGACGCAATGGACAAACTGCCGGCGGATCTGCAGAAAATTCTGGCTGATACTGCTAAAGAATGGGGTAGATGGGCAAGTACAGAATACTGGCCGAACTATGAAAAAGAAAATGAGAAATGGTGTACCGAAAAGGGCGTGAAATTCCTTATGATGGACGATGCAAATATCGCAAAATCAAAGGAAATGCTCGAAGATGTATGGGATTGGTACGCAAACGAAAGTGCTGATTGTAAGAGGCTGGTTGAACTGATCAAAGAAGAACAAAAGACTTGGAAGTAATACGGCGTAAGTGAAGTTCACAGGTGAAGAGGATGGGGGTGTCAAACCGCCTGTCCTCTTCATTAAATTATTTTGGAGAAGAGACTATGAATAACACAGAGGAGCTTTGAGATTAATCGCTATATGCTGATTCTCGTCGCTTTCTTTGGTTGCGCCTGGGCGCTTCCTGCAGGAGGACACGTAGCCGTCGACATATTTACCGAGCATATGGAGACGAGGAGGAAAGCGAAACTGGAAATTATTACCTCCCTCATGGCAATGACATACATGCTCGTATTCTTCTATGAGGCGTCTATCTTTGCCTGGGATGCCTGGGAAGGCGGAGTAAGGAGTACCGAGTATCTGGCGTGGCCCCTCTGGCCGATGAGATCATTTCTCGTTATAGGTTCATTTTTTCTCGTGTTTGAGTTTCTTTTCAGGGTGGTGCGTAGCATTACAATCCTGAAGGGACCGGCTCAGACCGAATCGCAAGGAGGTCGATAATTATGGAATGGTATATGATACTTTTACTACTTGTCGGCTCACTTTGCGTGTTCCTCTTTATGGGATTACCGGTGGCTTTCGCGCTCGGATTTCTGAGCACGGTAAGTGCGTTGATTTTTTGGCCGGGCACTGAAGGGCTTTATGGCGTTGCCCTGGCTGGATATGGGCATATGAGCAGTTATACGCTTGTCTGTGTGCCCCTGTTTATTCTTATGGCACAGGTAGTGATGCATAGTCGTATGGGAACGGATACCTATGATGTCGCCGACCGCTTTCTTCGTAATCTTCCCGGCGGTCTTGGTATGACCAGTACTGTCTTCGGGGCCATTTTCGGCGCAGTATGCGGGGCCAGTACGGCTGGAACGGCTACCGTCGGCCTCCTCTCCCTGCCTGAGATGCAGAGGCGAGGATACGAAGAGGGGATGTCTGGAGCTATTGTTGCCTTTTCGGGTGCCCTCTCAATCTTGATTCCTCCCAGTGTTATCCTCCTACTCTACGGGACACTGGCTAATGAATCTATCGGTGCACTCTTTGCCGGGGGTGTCATTCCCGGATTACTCATGACCGGTTT
>JAFDAI010000086.1 GCA_019313905.1 Deltaproteobacteria bacterium
GGAACCTAGGAACGGATCCAAAACTGTGCAGGGTATGGTCTCTCCGGTATCGCAGGTGCAGGATGGTTGCCAGGTGCAGATCTTTTCCCGCATGCCAGCAAGGATCCGGCGTTTTACATCACTGGCATTCTGCTGATGCACACTGGTTTTCCAGCGTGTATTGAATCCTGTGTATGTGCTTTTCCCCAAGGCGTCCTGTTTGTGCATGCTATGAGGTTTCTGGCCCTTTTCCATCAGATTTTTGTGTTTTTTTGATGTTCCGTGATATTCTCCTTTGGAATCCGCCCCGCACTGTGTCTTCCAATCCTCCAGAGATTCCCCTTTTTCTATCACTCTGCACGGCGCCCCACACTCCGGGCAGCAGCCCCTTTCACTGGTTCCTGCTTTGATACATGGTTCAACAAGTGCCCGGGGGAATGTGGCAAAATGCAGATAGGATGTTGGTTGTGTTGGTATGGTCCAGACGTTGCGGAGGTTGCGCCCACCCGGAATTTCTGTGTGATGAGAAATGGATGAATGGAAACTTTCATTTGCCCGTATATTCCCATCTCTTCCCGATTTGTTGACGGTTTTAGGAGTGATGCCGTTTCCTCTGGAGTGTGCATTTCCGGTCTGAGGTTCCCGCACGGCTTCATGGTCATAGTAGTAACGTGCCTTCTTTGTCAGGAGGAAGATATGATCGTATGAGGAGGTCGGGCGGTCTGTGACGCTTTCCGGCATCGCGTTTGGTTTATTCCAGATTATGTCGGATCTCAGGTACCACCCATCAGCCTGCAATGCAAATGCTACCCGCCACGGAATGCCAATGAGGTCTTTTGGTTTCAGACCGTTTACTGTGGATTTTAGTGTTGCGAGTCTGTCGTTCTGAGTCCAGTCACCGCCACGGTTGGTTCGCTGTTTGGGGCCTTGGGTCGATTTTTTAGATCCTCCGACGTAACTATCCCCAAGGTTGAGCCAGACTGTTCCGTCATCCCTCAATACTCTCCGGACTTCCCGGAAGACTTTAACGAGTTTCTCTACATACTCATCTGGTGAGGGTTCAAGGCCGATCTGGCCGTCAACGTTGTAATCCCGGAGGCCATAGTACGCAGGGGAGGTAATTACGCTCTGGATGCATTGATCAGGCAGGGATCTCAGCCCGTCAATGACATCTGGTCAGCTTATCAATGCCTTGTTTGCTGACAGATTCATACAGTTTTTCTTCTGAAATAAAGAGATTGTCAGGACTCAGTTCGTGAATGGTCTCTTTGATAATTCCAAGCGCATTCCTGCCAGCTGTAGGAACCGGGGAGACCATCCGGTCTATGTCATAATTCTGTGACTTTGAATCCCAGATCAGCCGCTTCAGACAACAATCTATGAGAGAAATTACATGCCTTGCATGATCGGCTGTAACTGTTTCAGAGAGATGCATCCGGGCACATGCTTCAGATAGTCTGATTGCCGCTTCTGCTGCTCTGGCTGTAATAGGTACCGGTGCATTTTCTTTCCCTCCGTTTATCTGTCGGGTACTGGCATAATAGTCTACAATTACCTCCATTGCCTCATCAGACAGAATTGGAATGCTCTTTCTGGCATGAGCAATGTATTTCCGCATTAATTCAGTCGGGATTACGGGGGTTGCACCATAGATATCAGATCCTCCTATACCAGCCGCCTTCAGGGCACCGGCTTTATGGTTCTTTGCTATATGGGTGGCAATCTGTCTGTCATTTATTTCATCCGGGCGATCGTCCATTACAAAGATCAGGTCAAAACGGGACAGCATGGCAGGGTCAAATTTCACCTGATCTGCAATTGGCCGGAAGATATCAAACCGACCGTCTTTAGGATTTGCTGCAGCGAGGATCGCACATCTGGCAGGCAGGTCCATGTTGATTCCTGCTTTGTGTATGGTGATGATCTGCTGTTCCATTGCAGTGTGGATGCTTTTCCTGTCATCATCCCGCATTTTGTCGGCTTCGTCCAGGGCAAGAATGCCGTTGTTGGCCAGAACCATTGCACCGGCTTCAGCTGTATAACTCCCGTCTCCAAAATCGTCTTTCAGGACGGAGGCTGTCAGTCCTGCCTGACTGGATCCCTGTCCGGATGCATAGACTCCATGAGGGGAGAGTTGGGCTACGTATCTGAGTAGCTGTGATTTCCCCACCCCCGGGTCCATGCAGCAGAGTATGTGGATGTCTCCCCTGAGAGTGGTTCCGTCGTCCTGGTCTTTTGGCACTCCTGAAAATAATTGCAGGGCAATTGCTTCTTTGATGTTTTCGTGTCCAAAAATAGACGGGGCAATTGATTTTATGACGTCAATTCTGAGTGTTTCAGATTTGATTATCTGTTCAATTTCCTGTATGTCTTCATCAGAAATGTGAATTTCCTCATAGTCGTCGGTGAATTTTTCAAAACTGTTGACTTCCAGGTATGTTGTAAAATATGGGGATTTTGCGCCCTGATATGTGCGTTGGAAGGATTTGACTATCCCGTTTACGATTACTCTGTCACCCGGGTATACCTGGTTTTTTGTCAGGCAGAGGTCGTCTGTAACATCCAGGTCAATTGTTGCCGGTTGTTGTCCGCGTTTTAGGGTTTCGGGGGGTTCCTGGACTCTGGTTTTCTGTGTGTTGATGAATGTTGAGAGATGGTCTACCAGCTCCATTTTTGTGTTTTTCTCACACTGTGTGCAGGGTCTGTATGGTTCCTGGAATTTGTTGTATCCCTGTTTGTATGATGGTGTGATTGTGCTGCACTGTAAACATCTGAATACAGCTTTTACAACCCGGGGTCTGATTTCTGTACTTTTTTTGGCAGTACATTCAATGGAGACCATCTGATTGATGTGTTTGGCGTTGATTTCTCTTATTAAAATTTTCTTTGGGAATTTTATGAATCTGATATTTATGAGGTCTACGTTGTCTTTTTCATCTGCTGTAAATATCAGGTTATATTGCCGGATGGCATTTTTTGCGTCTTCGATTACAAGATCAGGGTTTTTGTGGAGCCGGTCTGTCTGTTCGATGCCCCCTTTTCCTGCCTTCAGGAGGGTATAATAATCAATTTCAAGGCTTCTGAGAAATGGATATTCCTGTCTGATGGCGGATATCTGTTCCCTGCACTGGTGTTTCAGGAAGTTGCTCCACCAGCCAACATGATCGGTGAGGTTGATACCAGGTGCATCCATTTCAGACCCTCCTGATATAGTCCTGCAAATCCGCAACAGTTATTTTCAGGCTGGAATGTTTTGCCAGTAGATCAGCCCAGTCTATCCACTCCTGGTAATGCAGGCAACGTTCATCATTTTCCGGCAGGCATCTTTTGAAATTTTCCGGGTTTTCTTTAAATAGGTTTGAAATTGCTTTATTTTTCAGGTCTTTTCCAGCAATTTCTGTGAGTGTTTTTTGTTTCCTGCGTTCGGAGTATTCCTGCCAGGCAGAGAGTCCTGCATCAAGTTGAGTCTGACCTTCAGGAACGGGGAGGGTTGTGTCAAAAATGATGTCAAGTGCTGTTTCAATGAGTGGCCCTAACTTGATTCCTTTTTCTTTGGAGAATAGATATTGGTCACCACGTATCCAGACTGTAGTTATTACTCCGGGCACTTCTCCTTTGTATTTATCTCTGTGAATCACAATCCGGGATGGACGGGCATAAATTTTAAGTGATTCAGTTAATTTTTCCATTTTAGGCCCCCTGAATTTTAAGAGTTCCAGTAGAAATATTATAGTTTCCACTCTGCGAGAGCCTATAATGTACTTTACTATGAATATGAATATGAATATGAATATGTAATGTTTTTAGAGTTATACTCCCGCGGAGTGGAAATGAAGGTCTACTTAAAAAAATTATGTTCTCGCCTCCTGAAAGTTGGTGTTTGCCGGTGGAATTATCTGCCACACACCGGTTTCAATATGCATTTCAATGGTCTGACGGTCCAGGTTAGTAATACGAGGATCTTTAAGTAAAGCAGCCAGGGTTTCTGAGTCTATAATTTTCCGGCTTACTCTGGGGTGTTCGTTCGGGTGATGAATTTGTGCTGGTGAAGATATCATTCCGGCACCTCCGGAAATTCCTGAATATGTTCTGGCCAATATCGTTGAATGGAATTTTTCAGGAATACGGGGATGTCTTCATCCCGTGCACAATTTATGATGTGTTGCACCCACTCATCCTCTGGACACTTTAGAGGATTTGTCTGGGCACCGATGATGACCCAATCCAGAGCATTGTATGAAAAGTCAAGGTCACTTGGCATTGAGCTTAGAAGAGGTTCAAAGGACACAAACCGCAAGCCTGATCTAGGTTTTTTAAAAGGTAAATCTGTTATTCTGTGTGCGGCATCGGCATCAACAATGGAAGTTCCAATCCATAAATTATCCAGATGAGGCAATCCCCCATCAGATGAATCAAGGAAATCAAGCATTTGGCTTGCACTCAGTGGATCTTTCGTTAGGATTTGAAACTGATGCCAATTTGCATCTGCGATTGTTTTGATGATCTTTCTAACCCATTGAGGTTTCATCCAATTCCCGAACATATCCCCCATCGAAACTGTGAAAATTTTTGATGGTTTTTTGACTCTGAGTGGCTCATCCAGCCTCTCAGGATAGAATGTGGGGTTAAATCCATTCGGATAGTTCTTCGGGAATCGTTTTGTGATCTTTTTTGCATAACAATACGGACAGCCATGTAGGCATCCCGTGATTGGATTCCATGTGTAATCTGCCCATTCTATACGCGTGCAGTTCATAGACATCAGGGTGACCTCCAGGGAGGATGGGATTCTATGGGAACCCATCGGAGGATCTGTGCCCTGTACCCTCCATCTGTTGGAGGGACAATTTCATCCAGTTTGGCGATATGATCTATACGGGAATCCCCCCAGGGCACCAGGTCCCAATCTGGTGTTCGGGTCCCGGTTCCGCCGACCCACGTGATCCCATTGACAGTGATATATACGTTATAAACCTCAGTGATGCGAAAAGAACGCGTCCTGTAGGACCAGTCCGACTGATAAGGGCGCCCTTTCCATCCATGGAAGAAAATAAGATCGCCAATGCTGAACTTGAACCCCATGGAAATAGTCTCTCTGATTGAACTATCAAAGAGACCTTCAAGTTTGGGGAGAGAGATGAAAGAAAGCTCGGCTGTTTCTCCTTTAACCTCCCGTACAATCACATCCCCCGGCCGTGCGATCTGCCTTCTGGAAGCCATCATGCGATCACCCCGGGAACCCGATGTTCAGAGTGCAGCTGCCGCTGAATAATCTCCCTTGCTGCAGGGTGGTTGATAGAGAAAAACTCCCGGCAGTTTTTACACCGCCAGTG
>JAFDAI010000087.1 GCA_019313905.1 Deltaproteobacteria bacterium
GCGGTTCTCTGCCTCGGCTATGCCTGCGGAATCATTCACAAGCTCCTGTACTCCATGGACTGGATTATTATGCTTTATGCTCTCAACATGGTACTGGTGGCAATCGATTTAACTATGTATTTCAGATATCTGCCGGAGGAAAACCAAAGAGTGGCAATGTCAAAAGACGATCAAGTCGCTCAAGGCGACGGGTAAACCTGCGCCTTGGCTCAGCCGTTCGACACAGAAAGGGAGACATATGATCGGAGCAATCGCCGGCGATATTATCGGGTCGGTCTATGAACATTCTCAGATCAAGACTAAGGACTTTCCTCTTTTCCATCCCCAGTGTGTCTTCACGGACGACACAGTACTGACCGTTGCAGTGGCCGATGCCATCCTCACGGGCCGTCCATATCAGCTATCGGTCAGAGAGATCGGCAGGCGTTATCCCGGAGCAGGATACGGAGGATCTTTCATGGGCTGGCTTTATTCGGACCATCCACAGCCTTACAACAGCTGGGGAAATGGTTCTGCCATGCGTGTCAGCCCTGTCGGTTTCGCGTTTAATACAGAAAATGAAGTGCTTGCGGAAGCCGGGAAAACTGCTGAGATTTCGCACAACCATCCCGAAGGGATCAAGGGAGCCCAGGCGACAGCTCTTTCAATATTTCTCGCTCGGACAGGCCGCGAGAAAGAGGAGATTCGAGCAGAAATCAGCCGGCGGTTCGGATACGACTTGAAACGAACTGTGGATGATATTCGGCCAACGTACTCGTTTGATATTTCCTGCCAGGGGACCGTGCCGGAGGCGATAATTGCCTTCCTTGATTCCAGGTCGTATGAGGATGCAGTCCGGAACGCCATCTCGCTGGGAGGTGACAGCGATACACTTGCCTGCATCACCGGGGGTATTGCCGAGGCTTTTTATGGCGACGTTCCGGCCACCATTCGAGCAAAAGTCCATGAGTGCCTGACTCCTGATTTGCGCGAGATTACCGAAGCCTTTTGCCGGAAGTACATATGATGTGAGAGTTTTTCATGCTGTAATCTCGACGAATCGGGATAATAACACAAGATTTCTCCCCGTGGTCGAAATGACAGATTGACCGATTCTGACTTTTTGCGGAATTATCTGTCAAGTATCTTCTTTGTGATCGAATTGTCCTTCTTCAATATCTTCGAACCCCTCGTGATTTTGCAGAGACTTATTCCATATTTAGATGCTATGCTCCTCTGGGTGCTGCCTTCATGAAGCTCCTGCAGGAGCTTCCAGCGGAGGGCAAAATCCTCAATCTCCTTCGGGGTAAGGATCTCTTCAATAAATGCCTTCATTTCCTTAAAATCGGATATCTCTGTAAATATTTTTATAAGCTCGTCTCGAGAAACCATTTCCCTCCCCGTTTCTACTTACAGAAACATATGCAAACGAATTACAAAGGACACGACATTCAGGACACTACTCCATATCCTTTTCTATTGTCCCCCTGACCCGTTCTATAAGTTTGTCCTTTGTTTCATATGTATATTCGTTAACAGGAATGGGCTCATGCATTATTATTTTCATATTGCCCGGCAGGATCCGCAGGCTTTTCTTGGGTAATATCTTTCTTCCTCCCACCACGGTTACCGGAAGTATCGGCACCCCTGCCTCAAGCGCCATAACGAAACCACCTTTTTTAAAACGCTGGAGTTTTCCATCCGGGCTTCTCGTGCCTTCGGGAAAGAAGACCACAGAAGAGCCGGCCCGTATCTTTTTACCTGCCGCCTTCAGGCTCTTTTGCGCCTTTTCAGAATTCCCCCTGTCAACATATATGTGTCCTACCTTCTCACAGGCAATCCCGAATATGGGTGCCTCTCTGAGTTCCATCTTCATAACCCATTTCAGAGGCAGGGGCAGATACCCTATAAGGGCAAACACATCATAGTAACTCTGGTGGTTCGCCATCACTACATATGGCTGATTTTCATCTATAAATTCATCTCCGATTACCGACATGGAGACCCCCGACAACATCAGGTTCAGTTTAGCCCAGGATCTGCTTACATAGTCGACTTTTTCCTGAGAACCAAAGTACGCGGCAATCATGGCCATCGTGGAGGCGACGGCGGTATCCAGCGCAAACAAGGCAACAAGCACCGGACGATAGAAATAAAAGACAGATCTGGTCACCCTTTCTCTGATCTGTTCACCTGTGAGATCATAAGAAGGAAAATTAATATGTGGCATGCGATACATTATAGACCTCCTCTTTAAATTCATTTGCCATGCATCGGTCATTACATCCATTTCCTGAATGCAATAACAAAACAGGAACCAGCGATGAAGGCGTTTTGATTATAAGTCTAATCCCGGAATCAATCAAGACATATTGTAAACAGTTTTCCAGGGAAAAAGCAGATCCCTGATCATGTATCCTCTGACTGCAGGGACAAAAGAAGCTAAAATGCGCAGGCTGAAACCCGCATTGACATTGGGAACTTTTGATGTTACGTGCAGCAAATCACAGTTGCTGTAACTAACGGGGAATATCGCATGAGTACAGGAAAAGAAAGATTGAGAAGGTGGCGGGAGAGGAACAGGGCGGAGGGAAAACAGTCTTTTACCGTCATGATTTCGAAAGAGGCCAGGAAAATCTTATACGCCGAAAAGAAAGCCTCAGAAACAAGTTATTCTGTAATTATTGAAAATGCCCTTTTAAACTTCAGAAAACCCACCGGAAATCTCACTGCAGGCAACAATAAACCAGAAACTGCCAGAATATTGATAGACGACGACATCATATTACTGGAAGACATCGAAAGGGAAGAACCCCCTGTAAAAAAAATTGCGATGGAAGATGACCATAAATTGAGCGGAGGATTTTTACCAAGACTCCTGAGAGAATCCAGGGGCAGGCTTTACAAGCTAAAGAAATAATTACCCTTCACAGGCCGTCAACATTACGTCTCCCGGAATAATTGCAAGGAAAGACCTTGAAGCCCAATAGGGGATAACCGTTCCCTTTTAACCCGATAGAAAGCAGGGCGGCCCTGCCTGCAACAGCCGCCCTACTTGATTTTTATATTCCTGTTATTTCATTGCCGCCTTGACCTTCTTCGCCACATCGGCAGGCGCCCAGGTTATCCACAGGTCCTCATAATTCTTCAGGAACCAGATTGCGGCATCTTCCGTACTCGCCTTTGTTTGCTGCATGTACGAAAGAGCCTTATTGTTGATGGCCGTTGTGGTTTCATAGTTCCGGAAGAACTTGACAACGTCAGGCGCCCTCTTTACGAGGGTTGAACTGACCAGAATATTTACCTGAACGGACTTGAAGGCGCACGCCTTTGTCGTATCCCATATCTTCTGATCAAAGGAGGGCTCCTCCAGGGCTGTCATGTCAAGTTTTCCCAATATCCAGGTAGGCGACCAGTAATACCCCATCCAGGGTTTGCCTTTTTTGATCGCGGCAACCATGGAACCGGACAGCGCCGCGTCGGAACCGGGCAGAAAGTCTTCATAATATTTGTCCAGTCCATAAGCCTTCAGCTTTGTTGAATTGATCTCCGTCACCTTCCATCCGGGGATAGAGTTGTAGAAACGCCCCTTGTCCGGATTTTCCGGGTCTTTGAATACCTCCCAGTATTTGGGGAGGTCGGAAACGGATTTCAGGCCGGGGGCCATTGGTTTAATACCCCTCTCTGGATCTCCTTTTATAACAAAGGTGGGAACCAGCCATCCCTGCCAGCTGTCGGGATAGTTGCTTCCGAGATCCAGTACCTTGCCTGAACTGATCCCCTTATCATAAACCTCCTGGATGTTTTCCGTCCAGGATTCCATGTTAACATCTACATTGCCGCGCATAAGTCCCGTAAACAGGGGAATCGTCTCGCCGGGTATGTATTCCACATCATAGCCGTAGCCGTTCTCTATGATGAAACCGGCAATGCGGTTGTGGACCTGGATACTGTCCCAGCTGAGATCCATGAACCGTATCGTGTCCTTCGCCTTTGCGGCACAGGCGTTAAAAGGAAACGCAACCATCATAATTACAGTCAATAATACAGTAATACCAATTAGTTGTCTGATACATCTCTTCATTTTACACCTCCATCTCTTTCTGGTTAAGAAATACGTTAACTGGTCTGTCAAACTTTGGTTTGTTTAAGTCTTGTGTGAACCACGGAAATTAAGGCGAGTGTCAGGCACAGGCTAAGAAAGCCTGTGAACAGCGGACAGTATGTTGATAAAACGGTCAGACAAAAAGAATAGTGATACTGATAAGCTCCAACCCCCTTTCATCCTGTATTTTAGATGTCAATAGAGCACACTCTCC
>JAFDAI010000050.1 GCA_019313905.1 Deltaproteobacteria bacterium
TAAGAAAATGGTTAAATTAGCTTCCAGTTTACTTCAAGAAAGATTGGTTGGATGGGACATTGGAATATCAGACAGAGGTCCGGTTTTAATAGAGGGAAATGCAGATTATGGCATAACCATGTTGCAAATTGCTTGTGGCGGCTACAGGAAACATCCTGTTTTTAAAAATGTAATTGATATCGTATGGCCCAGGTAAATTTCATCAACCAATTCTCTTTTTTTTTAGTTGTGTATAACGATGAGGAATATCACATTAATGGAGGGAAAATAACAGGCAAAATTAATTAAAAGGAGTCGGTGTGGCGAGTTTCACTCAAAGGCCGTGAAGTTAATCATTGTACTCATACAAGATATTTGTTATCTTAGTTTTTTAGTACAATAGATTTACTTTTGTACTGGGGAGAATTCAGGAGAGAAGTCATGTTTAAATACATCAAATATTTTATACTAATACTTGTTTTGTGCGCTCAGATTGGCATACCAAAAGCAAATGCTGCAACCATTAATGCTGCAACTTGTTCTCAAGCAGATGTACAGGCAGCGGTTAATTCTGCCAGTCATGGCGATACAGTAATTGTCCCAGCAGGGGATGGTTCTGCCACATGGGATGACTTGGATATAGCGGCTGGAATTACGCTAGAAGGGCCAGGGTCAGGAAGTCTCACCATTACTGCGGGGGCAGGGGCTGAGCAAATTATTGACCTTGAACTTGGTCACAATCAGGCCACAAGGATTACTGGATTCCGGTTTGATGGAAACAGTGGAGCTTCTCATGGAATCTATGGGGAGGTACAAACAGATGTCCATAAAAACGATAAATTGCGGATTGACCATTGTACGTTTGACGAATGTAATCGAAATATATATTTCAATTATTGGATAGCTGGTGTTGTTGATAACTGTGAATTTATCAATCCACGAGGGTCATGTATAACACTTTACGGAGATGCCTCGACTTCATGGACACGGGCTGGAACTTCCGGAAGCGCTGATGCACTATATGTAGAGGATTGTACTTTTACCTACACCAAAGCCGCCGCAAAACATTATATTACTTCGAACAAGGGCGCACGATATGTGTTCCGTTTTAATTCGGGAACGACAAATTATGCAGGAAGACCTTATGATATATGCGATGCTCATGGTTATTGTTGTGCTTCACCCGCTGGAACATATCTCTATGAAATATATGGCAATACTTTTAGAACTATTGGTTCGGGGCATATTGGGAGTATGGTTAGAATCAGGGGAGGCCAAGGCATGGTTTTTGATAACGCCTTGGTGGGAGATATGAATGGACCTGAAATTGGAAAGGAAATTGAGCTTAGTAATTATCGCTCATACCAAACGTATGTCAACTCGTCGTGTAGTGGATCGTGCAAAACCTTATGTACGGAATATCCCTGCAAGCACCAGATAAATAATCTCTACATCTGGAATAACACCGATGATGAGAATCAGGTGACAACCTACGTTGAGGATTTAGGAAGCATTCGCACCCATGTTCAAGCTGACCGGGATTTCTGGACGTATGATGCCGATTTTGATGGATCAAGCGGAGTAGGACGAGGCACACATGCAGAGCGTCCTGCAACATGTACTACAGGAGTAGCTTACTGGGAAACAGATACAGGGGGTAATTGGAGCAGTAAGGGTGGTGCTAACGATGGTTGTCTTTATAAATGTACGTCAACTAATAATTGGGAATTGTACTACACCCCATATACTTATCCGCACCCACTCACACAAGGGTCTTCTTATACACTAAGCTCTCCTTCAAACCTTCACGTGATCCAGTGAAAGAGATAAAAACCCCTTTCAAATAGCGAAACTTCTGCACTTCAAGTAAATACCATATCTCAACAAAATCTTTGTAGTGCGATGCTTGGGGATGTGGATTGTCTTTTTGCTAACAGGGCCTTGTATAGTGGACCCCAAAACAGACATTGATCCCTTGCAGAACCCGTTTTATTACAATAACATCAGGCAGTAATAGAGCAGCCATTTATCTGGATGGATAACCTGCAAGACATTTTCCTGAAGTTCGTCTTATTCCCGCTAATGAATCCATTTCAAGCCGAGTCATTCTAACTGGCAATTCTCTTGATGCTACACATTCGTAATCAGGAGATCTTTTCAGACTGGCAAGCTATGATTGTCCCATCACTGAGACCCAGATTCTCCATCACTTTCAACAATGGACAAAAACGGACAAACTACCTCCTGCCATGCAGGAAAATGCAATCTCTCTTTATTCTTTCAACGAAAGATCAGAAACATGGGTTTACAGCAATTTAAGAACACCAAATCCCCTTTCGATCTCCGCCTGTCTTCTCAATTTATCTTCAATCAGTCTATTGCAAATTTTCCCGAGAAGTCAGCTCCAGAAATAAAGCCAGATTTATTTATTGATCGAAGATCACGGCCTTGACAATTATATGTGATAGATTCATCATGGCTGTGATTGCCCGGTGCCTTGCAATAACTGAAGCAGCGGTTATAATAAGTTTCCACAAAAGATAGCCGTGTCGCCCCGCTCATCACAACGACCAGCAAAATAGTTATACAAAGATCACTAAAGGAAATTGACATCCATGCATATCAAAGAATCGTTGAATAAACGCAATCTTCTCTTTCTTGCATGCTTGTTTGTGGCATTGTTCATGTTTTACAAACCGTTGGGAGAGCTTACCAGATTCTCAATACACAGCATGTATTACTCCCACATCTGGCTTATTCCTTTGATAAGTGCCTTTTTCATGGTCATAGAGAGAAAAAAGATCTTTCAACATGTAGAGTATTCTTATAGGGGCGGCGTACCCTTCTTAATTGTTGGCATTATAGTGTACATTTTAAGCAGAAATCTGCATGCAGAACTGAACCTGAATGATTATTCCGCTCTCGCCACATTCTCTGCACTGCTCTTTATACACGGTGTCTTCCTTCTCTGTTACGGTGTGCAGGCTTTCAAAGCGGCAATGTTTCCCCTTGTCTTTTTGATCTTTATGATACCCATACCAACAGTTCTCATGGATAAGATCATCCATCTGCTGCTCGTCGGGTCAACGGCGATGACGGAGCTGCTTTTCAAGCTTACCGGGGCGCCGTACATAAGAGAGGGCGCCACCTTTCATCTGCCGGGTATCAGTATAGAAGTGGCCGACGTATGCAGCGGAATACGGTCGAGTCTCGCGCTTTTTATTACCATGGTTATCGCGGCCCATCTTTTTCTAAAAACGACTTGGAAAAAAGTTATCCTGCTCCTGATGATTTATCCTGTAACGGTCTTTAAAAACGGCGTGCGTATCGTGACGATTTCCCTTCTCGCGACCTATATTGACGAGAGGTTTCTCACGCATAGCTGGCTTCATCATTCGGGCGGTTTCGTGTTTTTCATTCCGTCTCTAATTTTTTTAGGCTTTATTTTGTGGCTCCTGAAAAGGTCTGAAAGGTCCACTCCCGAGAAGTTATAACTATGATAGATTTTAATACACTACTTTCCTTCATCGCGGTGCTTTTCTCTGTTTTCCTGGCAGTTCTGATATTGTTCAGGGATGTGCATCTCTTTGTGCACCGTGTTTTCGCGGTTGGGTTGATAGCCCTTGCAGTTGAGTCGGCCTTCACAGGACTGAGTGCCAGGGCTATCCTGTCTGAAAATGTGGCGTATTGGACGTATTTAAGACTTTTCCCCACGGCAATTCTGCCGGGAATATGGCTCTTGTTCAGTCTCACTTTCTCAAGGGAAAACTATAAAGAATTTATTTCAAGATGGAAATGGGTTCTTCTGATTTTTTATATACTGCCCCTCTCCATCGTCATATTTTTCGGTAAGGCTTTCTTTATTGGAACACCGCTTATCAGCAAACAGTATCTCTGGATTCTGCGTCTCGCGTGGCCGGGACTTCTCTTCGATGTGTGCATTATCTTGAGCGTCATTATTATACTGATGAACATGGAGAGAACCCTTCGAATGGCAACGGGCCGTATGCGATGGCAGATCAAATTTACGATTTTCGGGCTCGTCACTGTCTTCGGGGCTCGCATATATATGGTCACCCAGGAAATCCTTTTCAAATCGCTCAACATATCACTGTATGTAATAAATGATGTTGCATTGCTTGTGGGATGTTTCCTCATAGCGAAATCGCTCTTTCGTACAAAAAACCTGAATGTTACTTTCCGCCTGTCGCATACGTTCCTCTATAATTCGCTCACCGTTTTATTTGTTGGTCTCTACCTTATAACCGTCGGTGTCCTTGCAAAAATTGCCCTCTATTTCGAAAAAGGCGAAAATATTGCTCTCAGGGCCTTTATTGTCTTGATCGCCCTTGCCGGTCTTCTGGCATTATTCCTCTCGGATCGCCTGCGCAGGAAGATAAAAAAGTTCATCAGTCGTCATCTTCATCGTCCTCTCTATGATTACCGAAAGGAATGGACAAGATTTACCGAGAATACATCCTCAATAACAGAAATAAATGAACTCTGTACCGTTGCCACCGAAATGGTCGCGAAGACATTTGACGCGCTTTCCGTTTCGATCTGGCTCCTTGATAAATCAAAGGAACATATAACGATAGGGGGATCTACCGCTATTTCACGAAATATGTCTCGTGGTGACAATCTAATTGAAGAAAATGTGCTCAGGCTTTCTCACATTATAAGTCGTGAAAGGCTGCCAATCGATTTTGATTTTTCGAATCCCGTTCATTCAAAAAAACTTGAAGGCCTCGATGAAGACTTCTTCGACAAAACGCGCATACAATACTGTATTCCCCTCTATGTTGGCGGGAAGATGATCGGGTTAATGACCATAGCCGATCGGGTGGGTCTCGAGCCTTTATCAATAGAGGACTTTGATTTGCTGGGAACAATTACACGCCAGGTTGCTGCGACTTTATTTAATCTGATCTTGTCCGAACAGCTTCGAAAGGCAAAAGAGATGGAGGCATTTCAGACGATGTCGGCCTTTTTTATTCATGATCTGAAAAATCTCGCATCGAAGCTCTCCCTTACAATGCAAAACCTGCCTACCTATTTCGATAATCCCGAGTTTCGAAAAGATGCGTTTCGGTCAATTTCTCAGAGTATCGAAAAAATTAACCTCATGCACAGCCGGCTCGCATATCTGAGCGAGAAAATAGAATTGAACCTCATAAAAACAAATGTAAATGAGGTGGTGATATCTTCAATAGCAAGCTTTGATGGTTCCCTGAGAGAAAAGATTTTCGAGGATCTCAAACCGGTAATGGAAACGATGATTGATTCTGAACAGATTCAGAAGGTTCTCACGAATCTTGTACTCAATGCGCATGAAGCAACCGGAAAAGAGGGGAAGATTGAAATCACTACAGAGCAAAAAGGAGGCTGGGCGCTCATAGACGTGCGTGACAATGGTTGCGGCATGTCAGAGGAATTTATCAAGAAATCCCTGTTCCAACCCTTTAGAACCACAAAAAAGAAGGGCATGGGCGTGGGTCTTTACCACAGTAAATCAATTATAGACGCGCACCATGGAAGGATAGAGGTTGAAAGCAGAGAAGGTAAAGGAAGTACGTTCACGGTACTCCTGCCAGTGAGTAGAATTTCTTGAAATAAGGGCGACTGGCGGTTATAAGAAGGTTTCCATAATAGATTGCCGTGGCACTTTGTGTCTTGCAATGACAAGAGAAGTAATTATGTAAGTATTTAATGCTATTCCGGAATTCGCTGAAAGCGAATATCAGGAATCTAGAATAGATACCCACTTCCGATCCATGTCGAGGACTTACTGTGTGAGAATAACAAAGAAAGCTTTAGTAAATCAGACCCAAAGCGAGTAAAGGTGGATTCGTTATGGAAAAAGAAAAACTGCTTATCGTTGAGGACGACGAGGATCTTCGCACCCAGATGAAATGGGCCCTTGCCCAAGACTACAACATTATCATGGCCGAAGACCGTAACAGTGCCCTTGATGCCGTGAAAGCGGAAAATCCTGCAGTGGTAACGCTGGATCTAGGTCTTCCCCCCGTTCCGACAGGCGTCGAGGAGGGATTCTTAGCCTTGGCCGAAATACTTAACGAAAATCACCAGACCAAAGTGATCATCATTACCGGTCGAGGTGAAAAAGAGCACGCGTTGAGGGCAATCGGTCAGGGTGCGTATGACTTTCTCTTTAAACCGGTGGATCTGGATGAACTCAAGATAATTCTTGGTCGGACTTTTTATCTCTTCCGGCTTGAGCGTGAGAATCAGGGGTATCAAAGACGCCTAGACAGTGATTCGTTGGAGGGAATGCTCGGTACATGCGCCGGAATGCAGACAGTTTTTTCCGATATCAGAAAGGTTGCCACAACGGACGAGTCGGTATTGATTATCGGTCACAGCGGTACCGGAAAAGAACTGGTCGCACGTGCCATTCACAAGTTAAGTATGCGTAGCGATAAGCCTTTCGTTGTGATCAACTGTGGAGCTATCCCGGAAAATCTCTTGGAGAGCGAGATGTTCGGTCACGAAAAGGGTTCATTTACCGGCGCACATATGCAGAGAAAAGGCCGATTGGAACTTGCCGAAGGTGGAACACTTTTTCTCGACGAAATAGGCGAGCTTCCCATGCCGCTTCAGGTCAAATTGCTGCGTTTTCTCCAAGAGCATGCCGTGGATAGAATTGGAGGAAGAAAGGAAATCACCGTGGATGCCCGCGTGCTCGCAGCTACCAACAGGGATCTCAAAACGGCTATGGAAAACGGAAACTTTCGCGAAGACCTCTATTTCCGTTTGGGAATTATTACCATTGCCTTACCTCCTCTCAGGGAAAGGGGGGGTGATATTATGCTTCTGTCAAAGGCCTTTCTGGAACGTTACGTGGAAGAAAATGGGAAAAATATTAAAGGATTTACCGAGAGTGCAATCAGTGCAATTATTGATTATGCATGGCCCGGCAATGTCCGTGAGCTTGAAAATCGCATTAAACGTGCCGTAATTATGGCCGAGGGCAAGAGGATTACGCCTAAAGATCTGGAAATTGAGGTAGCCTCGAAATATGATAAAATGAGTCTTAAAAACGCACGGGATAAACTGGAAAGGGAAATGATTATTAAGACCCTCGATCGCAACAAAGGCAATGTTTCGAAAGCCTCTGAGGATCTTTGTATAAGCCGCCCTTCACTCTATGCACTTATGGAAAAGTTAAACATTACATATAATTAAAACACTTATTCCACTACATACTGACAAAAGGGATTTGAATCACTCACATACTTATTCCCAATAAAAGCTTTCCCATATCTTTTGAAAATATTTCCAATGTGTCAAAATACTTTACAAATTTATACGTTTCATCTTTTAGGTATAACAGCCTGTATTTAAACATTTTACTTACTGCTCATCACTGAATAACGCTTTATACTGTCCAAATACTTTACACTTCCGTTCATGTGTCGACAGGGCTGGCGATCTTTTTTATCAATTGGGAACTTGAAACACTAAACTTCATAACAATAAAATCAAATGCTTATATTGCATTCAGGCCTGATGTGCATGGAAGGTACGATACATAGGCGTAAAGGTATAATATTTGCTATATCCAACTACAAGGGCAAGGGCTGTAAAATTAATCTCACGTATTGATGGTTCAAGCGAGGTGATTCAAATGAAAAAATTACTCTTCGTTTTAGGTTTGCTACTCATTGGGTTATTGAGCGGAGATTAACACCTTGCACACAGGTCAAGCCACGATATGGTATTATGCAGCAGCGAATTCGGGTTGGACTGACAGTGGTTCTGTACGTGTGATGACCTTGACAGATCAAGCAGGCAATCGCAAACAAGGTCAATTTATTTTAATTCCCGAACCTATGACCATGTTTCTCCTCGGCATTGGTCTTCTGGGGCTTGGGCTCGCGAGAAAAAACAGTTTACGGGTTGATTAAGGATCAACACGCTCACAATCAAAATATACGCCCCCTAGTTTTTTACAGGGGGCTTTTTTAACCCCTTTGAATAAAATGAAAAAAATATTACTGCTCACTATTCTTGTGATAATTGCTCCACTCTCCCGTGTAATGGCAGACGATGGGATTACGACTGCTTTGCCTGAACCAAGCACCATTTTATTCCTCGGATTTACCATCGCTGCTCTGGGCTTTTACCTATACTGGAGATCAAAAAAGAGAAGACGGTAAGATATGGTCACGTCAAGAGAAGTTAGCAATTTTGAGTAACACGACCATCGATACCTCTGGTTTATGCTACTGGTTGTAGTGCCACCCGTTGTTCCTCAATAAGGGACTGTTTAATATAACGTTTCCCTGTCGACCAGTAGTCCTCGGCATACTCAATGAGATATGAGGTGACAAGTCGAATATAGGAATCCATACTGGGAAAGATCCTCACGACCCCGTGACCGTCTTCGAATCTCCCGGTTCAACCTCTCAAGTATATTGGTGGAGCTTATCTTCCGGTGATCAAAGGAGAAATAGGCCAGGTACTGCGAAACCTTTGTACAATTCTCTTTCAAGGAAGCTTGGCCTATGATCATATTCTTCAAATGCCATCCCGGTCTCCTTTATCAGTGGAATTTGACCGGATATGTAATATAAAAACCATGTATTGTCAAGTATTATTAAATAGTTATGATATATTTTACAGTTTCAGTTCAGTTTTATGTGTCCATTTTTGAAAGAGAATTATGCAAATGTCTCGTAGTCTGATTCTGGCATTCTACTTCTCCATGTTTTCTACAGACAGATAAAATACCATATATTGTACTCTGATTTCAAACAACACATCCTGTAGTGTTTTTTCTTTACAAAGGCCTGCAACTCTGGTAGGTTCTCTCGTGTAAATAAGGTAAATTCCCATTTCCGTGGGAATGACAAAGTGGGTTCCCGGAGATTAAAGTTTCTAAAGATTAACTACGCCGGCATCCCTACAGGATTTTGCCATATGAAACTGAAGAAACTGGAAATACTCGGATTCAAATCCTTCAAGGACAAGACTCCCATCGATCTTTCCCGTGACATTAACGCCATCGTAGGTCCTAATGGCTGCGGGAAAAGCAACATCGTGGACGCCATACGCTGGGTTATGGGTGAACAGCGTATTACAACGCTCCGCGGGAAAAAGATGGAAGATGTCATATTCAACGGAAGCGACGACGCGCCCGCGGTGGGCATGGCGGAGGTGTCCATAACCCTGGAAAGCAATGGACACAGGGTACCGGAAAAATACGCCGGTTACAGGGAAATTACGGTCTCACGAAAGATATTCCGTGAAGGTGAAGGTGAATATTACATAAACAAGGTACCGTGCCGTCTCCTTGACGTGAAGGAATTTTTCATGGATGCGGGCGTTGGCGCGAGGACTTACTCCATAGTGGAACAGGAGAGGATAGCAAGTCTCGTCGAAGCAAAGCCGGAGGAGAGGCGGCGGTTCATTGAGGAAGCGGCTGGAATTATGAAATACAAGACAAGGAGGGACTCCGCTTCCCGCAAGATGGAATCAACAAAGCAGAATATAATTCGCATCAATGACATCCTGAGAGAGGTACGCTCCCAGTTGAATTCCACGTCAAGACAGGCAAAAAAAGCCGAGAGATACAGGGCTTTCAAGAAAACCATAAAGGAATATCAATTGGCCCTTTCGCTGCAGACCTGCTCGGAACTGACCTTGAAGATAAAGGAGCTTGAGCGGTCGCGTGTCCCCCTGGATGAAAAAACGCTAGAGGCCCAGACGGAACTGAAGGTGCTGGAATCTGTTATAGAAAACATCAGAATGCGGCTCATCGAAAGCGAAGAGACAATAGGTTCTCTTCAGGACGAATACTACGGCATAAAAAACGAGATAAACATAAGAGAACA
This sequence comes from Deltaproteobacteria bacterium, assembly GCA_019313905.1. GTDB lineage: Bacteria > Desulfobacterota > Syntrophia > Syntrophales > UBA2210 > UBA2210. The sequence continues at coordinate 9,837 of JAFDAI010000050.1, forward strand.
GAAAATAGAATTCGCGAATGAGACCATCTTTCAGCTGGCGGATAAAAAGAAAAAGGACCTTACGGAAATAGAATCCCTCAGAGAACGCGAAAAGAGAACAGTTGAAGAAACAACCCTTCTGAAAGAACAGACAGCCGAATCGGACGAGATAGTCACGAGCATAAAAGATTCCATCGCCGGTGACCAGGAAGCCGCTGATATACTGAGGGCCATGGAGATGGAATTGAGCGAAGAACTGGAAAGGGAAAAATCCAGGCATATCGATGCGATAACCGAGAACGCCAGATTGAGCAACCTCCTTTCATCTCTCACAAAAAACCTCGAAGACCTTAAGAAAAAGGCGGAGAGGGCATGCGAGGAAATAGATGAGAATAATAAAAAGCTCATCACCTTAAAGGACAAGCTCATCGCTGTAAAATCTGGCCTGTCATCGGACATGGAAAGGATCGAACTCCTCAGAAGAAAGAAGAAATCCACGTGGGAAGATCTTGATGCCGGGAGAAATAATCTCAAGACAATAGAGACCCATATTGCAAAGATCAGGGAAGAAACAGGGGAAAAGACTTCACGGCTCACATCCCTGAAGGATCTTCAGGAAAGACACGAGTGGTGCGACGAAGGCACGCGTCACATATTAGAAGCGGCGCGCGAGCGTGTATTGGAGGGAAATATTCGCGGGCTGGTGGCGGACTATATCGAAGTCCCGAAGAAATATGAAGCTGCGGTTGAGGCCGCCTTGGATGACAAACTTCAGTATGTTATCGTCGAGAGTCAGAAAGACGGTATGCAGGCTATTGACTACTTGAAGAATCATTCTTCCGGGAGGGGAAGTTTTGTGTCATTGGATAACAGCAAAAAAACCCTCCCCTCTCGATCAAATTGTCCCGAAGGAGTTCTCAGACTCTGCGATCTTGTCCACACCACAAACGAGGAATCTGGAGGCGTTGTCCACCGCCTTCTGGAAGACATTCTGCTGGTCCCTGATCTGGATACCGCCACGCGCCTGTGGCAAAAGAATGGCTTCGCAGGAACTTACGTTACACCGGGGGGAGACATAATAAGGCCGGACGGGGCGCTGACCGGAGGAAGCAAAAACGGCGGAGGGTCTTCACTTGGCGACAGGAGAGAAATCACAGAACTGGAAGAAAAGATTAAAGAGCTGGCGCATATTTTTGAAGGCAGAAAAAAAGAAAAAGATGAATCAAATGCCCTTATGCTGCGCCTGGAGGGCGAAGAAGCTCAGCTGCGGTCGGATATACATGGACTGGAACTTGAAATCAACAGCCGCGGAAAAGATGTAGAGAGACTGGAAAGCGAAATCAGGTGGATTGAGCAGCATATTAATGTACTTGCTTTCAACAGGGAAAATCTTGAATCTGAGAAAACGCTCACTGTGAAAAAGACAGCTGCCGTTGGAAGTGAAATAACGTCCCGCAAAAGTGAGGCGGAGGAAGGCGACAGGCGCATCCTGGCCATACAGGAAAAATGGAAGAGAGCCAAGACCGAAGTGGAGAAGAGCGAAAGAAGCCTGACCGAAAAGAAGATACTTCTGATATCCATGGAAGAGAAGAAAAAATCGGGAGCTGAAACCATTTCAAGACTGGAAGGAACAATATCCGAGATAGATACACGTATAGAATCCATTGCTGGAGACTTGGATGCCTGCGATACAAAGAGGGTGGAAGCCATGGAAGGCATAGAAGGCGAAAAGGAAAACCTGAAGGTTCTTTACAGTCGTCATATGGAGACCGAAGAAGAGCTTGCGGAGAAAAGAGAGAAACACGGGAGAGAAAACATCATCCGCAGAGAAAAAGAGCAGGCGATTCAGAAGGCAAGAAAAATATCTGATGGCCTCTCAAAACAGCTGGGTGGGCTGGAGATGGAAATACGCGAAGCGGTCATCCAGGCCGAAGCGCTGAAAGAAGGCGTGAATGAAAAACTCAGTGTCGATCTGGACACACTTCTCCCGGAATTTCAGATGATGGACAAATCCGATGCGGAAGAATTGAGGAAGAAACTTGAGACACGTAAAAGAAGGCTGGAAGAGTTCGGAGAGGTAAATCTCTTAGCCCTCAGTGAGCATGAAGAACTAAAGGAGCGTCACGATTTCCTTGCAGCCCAGATAAAAGATCTGAATTCCTCGCTGGACACCCTTCAGAAAACCATAACGAGAATCAACCAGATATCCAGAAAGAGGTTTTCGGAGACCTTCGAAGCCGTGAATCATCATTTCAAAAATGTATTCCCCCGGCTTTTCCCGGGAGGTAGAGGAATTCTTCGTCTGACCGATGAATCAGATATGCTGGAGACAGGTGTGGATATAGATATCCTGATTCCGGGAAAGAACCAGCAGAACTTATCTCTACTGTCCGGAGGTGAAAAGGCACTCGCCGCCGTAGCGCTGATATTTTCTATCCTTATGCACCGTCCGGCGCCCTTCCTGATCCTTGATGAGGCAGACGCGCCCCTCGACGACGCGAATATATCTCTCTTCAGGGAACTGCTGAAAGACATCTCGGCAAATTCCCAGATCGTATTCATAACCCACAACAAAAGCACCATGGAGGCCGCCGACAATCTTATCGGCGTAACCATGGAGAAGAATGGAATATCCACCACGGTCTCCGTCAGCATGAATTGACCTCCCCGGGAGCCCGAATCAAGAAATCCCCTTGCATACCTCATAGAAAGAACCTTGCAAAGGTCTCCCATACTTGCCATCCCGGGCAAAGTTGTTTATAGTAGCGGCACAGGCACGGGATAAATCGATCAAGCCGACACGGAGAAATAAACTCGCCGTGGCAAGCCGCGAGGGACTGAAAGAGAATTAACAGGATAATTCACAGATGACTTCAGTTCCGGATGTCCTGTTAATCCTGTTAAATTTTAATGGAAAGCTGAGTGTATATAAAAAATGAAAGATGATGATGACAAAAGTTTTTTCTCAAGGCTTCGACAGGGCCTGGCAAAAACAAGAACGGGATTTATTCGAAACTTGGACGAAGCGATCTCAGGGGAGAAAGTTATCTCCAAAGATATCTTTGAAAACCTCGAAGAAATACTGATAGGCGCCGATCTGGGACCCGCCTTCACCTGTGACCTGATTGATGAGATGAGATACAGGGCAAAGAGAAATGAACTCGCAAGTCCGGACGCACTCAGAAAATTGATGAAAGATAACATGATAGACATCCTCAAAAAGTGTGAATCGCCATTGAGGATTCCCAAAGGAGAGACCTATACAATCATGGTGGTCGGGGTCAACGGAACGGGAAAGACCACAACAATAGGAAAGATGGCATCCCGATTCAAGAGGAACGGAATCCCCCTGCTGCTGGTCGCAGCCGATACATTCAGGGCCGCGGCTATTGAGCAGCTCGAGATATGGGCGGAAAGAGTCGACGCTCCGCTTATCAAACAGCAAATGGGGGCGGATCCCTCCGCGGTTGTCTTTGACGCGATCCACGCGGCAAAATCGAGGAAGGCCGCCATGCTTGTCGACACGGCAGGCAGACTGCACACAAAAACGGGCCTTATGGATGAACTCAAGAAAATCAAACGCATCATGAACAGAGAACTGCCGGGCGCCCCGCATGAGACTCTTCTTGTCCTCGACGCAACCACCGGTCAGAACGCCGTTTTGCAGGCGAAAATGTTCCACCAGGAAATAGGCATCACCGGGTTAGCTCTCACAAAACTGGACGGTACTGCAAAGGGGGGAATCATCATCCGAATAGCCCGGGAGCTGGAGATACCAATCCGATATATAGGAGTCGGAGAAGGTCTGGATGACTTGCGGCGTTTCAAGAGCGAGGAATTTGTAGATGCCCTGTTCGGATAGCGAGGACGTTATGGGAAAAATATTCGCGATAGGCGATATCCATGGCTGTCTCTCATAGGCGATATCCATGGCTGTCTCTCCAAACTGGAGAGAATAATTTCTAAGACCGGTATCGACAACAAAGAGGACACCCTTGTCTTTATTGGAGATTATATAGACAGAGGACCCGATTCCAGGGGTGTCGTGGATTTTGTGCTTGATCTAAAGAGGGAAATACGCACGGTAATATGCCTGAAGGGAAATCACGAACAGATGTTTCTCGATTATGTATGCCTCAATAAAAATGAGGACCTTTATCTGTCCAACGGTGGCGAAACCACTATTGCCTCGTATGGATACCGCAACGTACGCGGGGACAGGGAGCTCAACGTACCGGACAGTCACATGGAGTTTTTCGATTCGCTCCTTCCCTATTACGAAACTGACGATTATATCTTCGTCCACGCAGGACTCAGGGAGAATATTTCATTGAAGGATCAGAATATTCAAGATATGCTGTGGATACGCCACGATTTTATAATGTCCTCCTACGATTTCGGCAAGGCTATTGTCTTCGGCCACACGCCCATGTCACATTCAAAACCCCTCTTTCTCCCCGGCAGAATAGGAATCGATACCGGCGCTGTCTATGGCGGCTTCCTTACATGCATAGAGCTTCCCTCAAGAAAGATATACCAGGCTTAGACATGAAGATCATCGAATGCATCCCAAATTTCAGCGAGGGAAGAAATCCCGAGATTGTAGAGTCTATTGTGGATGCCGCCGTCCGAACCGAGGGTGTCAAGGTGCTGGATTTCAGTATGGACAGAGATCACAACAGGAGCGTACTGACATTTATCGGTTCGCCTGAAGCCACATTGCGCGGAGCGATCGCGGCCTGTGACAGGGCTGCCGATCTGATAGATATGAGAAAGCACAGTGGCGTTCATCCCCGCATCGGCGCTGTTGATGTGGTCCCCTTTGTCCCCCTGGAGGACGCGAATATGTCAGACGCGGTGGAGACAGCACACAAGTTTGGACATACGTTCGGCAGGAAAAACAATGTTCCCATCTACTTCTATGGAGAGGCGACACTGGGTCATGAGAGAAAAAGGCTGGCAGATATCCGCAGGGGACAATATGAGGGCCTCAGAGACAAAATGAGTGATCCGGCATGGGTGCCAGATGCCGGCCCCTCCCGGTTCAACCCGCGTCTGGGCGTAACTGCCGTGGGTGCAAGAAAGCCACTTATAGCATTCAACATAAATCTGAATTCGAATGATATCGAACTCGCGAGGGATATAGCCAGATCGATACGATATTCAAGCGGCGGGCTTAAGCATGTTCAAGCAATTGGGATACTGCTTGAAAGCAGAAATATCGCACAGGTGTCGATGAATCTTACAGATTATGAAACGACCTCCATTCGCACGGTCTTCGATGCCGTAAGAAGAAAGGCGAGTGAACGTGGCGCTGATATCCTTGAGTCTGAATTGATAGGTCTTATTCCCCGGGCCGCCCTTGAGGGCACAACAGCAGACCATCTGAAATTGCTGGATTTTTCTGAAAAAAGGATATTAGAGAGTCACCGCTGAGCATCAATGAGCCTGTGAAGGAAATTATCCCCTTAATATCGTTGACTCTCTTTTTAAATAATGTTAGAAATCCCACCTTCAGATACATCTGCCCCCGTAGCTCAGTAGGATAGAGCAACGGATTCCTAATCCGTGTGCCGTGTGTTCGAATCACACCGGGGGTACCAGAAAAAAACAAGGAGCCAGGTCAAGTCGGCCTGCTCCTTTTGTTCGTTTGGTCCCCTTTCTATGTTTTCTTTGTAAACATTTCATTCAATTCTGTTGTACGTTTCTTTTAACCAATCGCGTATCTCGATACCTTTACACCATATTACCCAGTTCTGCCTGTCACAATAACATCAATATACTCAGTATGTTACAATTATTTTGCCCTGAAATCCGGAAACTGGCACGGTTATTCCATTACTAAAAGGCAAAAGACAAGCACAAAGGAGGATATAAATCATGAAAAGAACATTCCAAACACTGATACTGGCGGCTTTTGTGGTGCTAACAACTGCTTCATTCGGATACGCGGAATATGTGGCAAGCGGCGCGGGAAGTTTCCCCTATTTCCATCTCGGATGTCTGATAATCGGAGGTTTGATCATCACATCCCTGAAACAGAAATATTCCAAGCTGTATCTTAGCGAGGCTGTCGGCTCTTTCGCGCTTTACGCGGTGCTCATAGCGCTCTTCACGGCGCCTGTGGTAAACGCACTCAAAACACTGGTAAGCTGAATATTACATCCCTGCTCTTCATGCGGGGAATGGATCAGG
>JAFDAI010000088.1 GCA_019313905.1 Deltaproteobacteria bacterium
GAAAACGGAGCAGTGCATCGACGGGATTGTTCTCCTTGTGCGCCAGCGAGGCGTGGCGCCGTTTGCCCCGCGATGTGACCTGAAATTCCAGATATCCGTAATGGCTGAGACAGGGCTTCAGTTCCGTGGGCTCGCCGATAATGGCCCAGGGAAAATGGTAATCCTTGACGAACCCCTCGGCACCGTCACCGGTTTCCTCCTCGCCCACCACAAGGGCCAAAGCAACCGGCGTTGCCCTTCCCATCTCATTCCAGGCGGCAATGTAGGCTTCAATCATGGCGGCACAGCCACCCTTCATGTCGGCGCTTCCAAGGCCCGAAACGTTGTTCCCTTTTCTGACGAAACTGTAGTGGTCGAGATCATAGGCCGTAACGGTATCGAGATGGCCCACCAGGACAAGCTGGGGGTCCGCATCGGGGGGAACGACGACGATATTGTAGCGGCTCTCGTCAATCTCCTGCCGGATGACGGGGATGTTTTCCTTCGTCAGATAACGGTAGACGAAATCGAGAACCTCTTCCTCCTTGCCGGAGGGGCTGTAGATGTCGATGATTCCCTGCAGAAGATGACGGATTTTCTGTTTTCTAATGACGGCCATTCTTCCTGTGCCTGTTGTTCCCGTTTTTTAGCCTCGATTCCCGCAGCTTGTCGTCCACGTTCAGCGAGAGGTAGAGATGTTCCTCCGGTTTACCAAACCCCATTCGGGTGAAGAAGTCGAGTGCGTCGGTATTGTCCGCCTCGGTATCGACGAAGACGATCCTGACTCCCTCTTCCAGCATTGCATCGCGAATCTCCTTGTAAAGCCTCGTGGCGATACCTGTGCGCTGTAACTCAGGTTCCACGCCAAGCCAGACGAGATAGCCGTATTTCCAGGCGGAATTTCGCTTCGTCACGATGTAGCCCAGGGTAAATCCCACGATGTCGCCGTCCATTTCGGCCACGTAGGCGTAGCTCGTATCGCTGCCGAAAAAGTCGACGACTTCGTATTCATCCCAGGTGCGGTAGAGATTGGGCACCTCGCGGGCCTGAAAGAGCTTCTCTCCCAGATTAAAGACTGCCGCAAGATCCTCGATCTCCATCTCGCGTATCTCGATGTCGGGTCTCTTGCGCTTACCGGCGGGGTCTTCGTTGTCCTGTGTTTTCATAAATGATTCTTTCTCTCCATTATTGATAAAGTACGCTATAATATAACTGCTGTTTTGGGGAATGTAAAGGGGGGATACATAAGGATTAAAGGGATATGGGGTAAGGATTAGGAGGCACAGTAATAAAACGAGATTGCTTCGCTGCGCTCGCAATGACAGAGAGTGAGATGTGTAATGATTAAGAAGCCCCGTAATTCGGGCAAAAAGGCGTCATAAAGAGGAGAAGACCATGGAATGGTTGTATGACGACCCTCAGGCATGGGTTGCACTGGCAACCTTGACGGCATTGGAGATTGTACTGGGAATCGATAACATTATTTTCATTTCCGTCCTCGTGGCCCGTCTGCCCGAAAAGCGGCGCCAGAAAGCCCGGATCATGGGCCTCGCCCTGGCAATGGTAAGCCGTATCGTGCTCCTCCTTTCTCTCGTCTGGATCATGACACTCACAAAACCGTTCTTTGCCATATTTGAGCACGCCTTTTCCGGTCGCGATTTGATCCTCATCGGCGGCGGTATGTTTCTCTTTATCAAGAGTACCCTTGAGATTCATAACAGCCTCGAAAGCGAAAAGGCACGGAAGGCGCGAAGCCACAAAGGGGCAACGTTTGTGGGCGTCCTTCTGGAGATCATGGTCCTCGATATCGTCTTCTCCCTCGATTCGGTGATCACCGCAGTAGGGCTCGCCCAACACGTCCATATTATGATTGCCGCCAATGTGATTGCCGTCATTGTCATGATGTTTGCCGCCCGTCCCATCAGCGATTTCATCGACATTCACCCCACTCTCAAGATCCTTGCTCTCAGCTTTCTCATTCTGATTGGTGCCACACTGGTGGCAGAAGGGATGAGTTTTCATATCCCCAAAGGGTATATCTATTTTTCCGTGGCCTTTTCCGTCATGGTTGAAATGCTGAACCTGCGGATGGGCAGAAAACCGGCCGAACCGGTGAAGCTCCGAAAACCGCCCCGGCATCAGACGGCCTGAGATAGACATGGTGCCGGAAAAATGCCACCCGACATTTTACATGTTGACGTAAAGTAGTGTTTGAGCATATTTCCTCAGATAACTATAATGATTAACTCATACTGATCGTTACCAGTGACATATGACCTACCTTGATTCTTTTATTTCTTCTGTTTTCTCTCGCGCCTCTTAGTGCTATAATGTTATGTTTACTCTAATCTTTAACAACCATTTCGCGATTATAAAAGGGTGATTGCAAGGAGGGGGCTATGATGAAGGGAGAGTTTATATCGTATATCGCTGGTATCATTGTTTTATTCATCGTCGGTATTGTTGTCGGCTATTATGTATGGGGTGTTGAGAGGGAGGAAACTGCCAATTATACAGAATACCTCTCAAGCACTATCAAGTACATAGAGTCCATTGAAAAGGCTAATCTTGTCCTCACCGAAAAAACGGTCGCTCTGCAGGATCATATCGCCAGTATGAGTGACGAGGCTAATGATCCCGAAAAACTGAGGGAAGAGATCGATGTCTTAAATAAAGAGATTGCGGGGTTGAAAAAGAAAAATGAATCGCTTCAATCCACGATAACAGAGAACGGAAAACGCCTGAATAAAGCCGCCGCTTTACAGGCAGAGCATGAGAATTTATTGAGCGAAGTAAAGACACTTGTCATGCAAAGAGATACCCTCGAAGCAGCGATTGATGACAGCAAGGGTTTTATTGAGGAAAACGACCGGCTCCGGGGTATCATCGAAAAACTCACGAACGCACTGGATGCCAGCAAGGCTCAGATAGAGGCGATTCAGCAGGTTGTCACGCCCGAAATGGTGAGTGAGCAACCGGCACAATAAAACTGCGTCACTTCTGACATACAAGACGCCGCTGGGTGATGCCTCTTTAAAGGTACTTTATTAGGCCTTTATTTAACGCTTTACTAACGTTTCTAATCTCTGTTCATTCTGGTTTATTGCAGAGTAATTCTCGAAACAATATCATGGAAGAATTCCTGCGACCATATAGTAAGCGACTCGGGTTTTTTAACAAAGGGCTCTACCTCTCGGCGCGCCTGCCCGATGTCAAGTGATTCAATTCTTTCATGCATAATTTTCAGAAATGCATTCTGTGTCAAAACCCCTTTTTCATTCCAATCCCCTGTCTGACGCATTCGTGCATCCAGGTGCGCGAGGTGCAGCTTTGGATAGTACGTGACAAACCATATAAGATCATACCAATCCCTTCCTTTCACCCTGCTTTTCCATCGACGGCAGAGTACTGCATGCATTTTCCCGGCAAAGAGATCGGGCAAGGCAACTGTTCTAACTGAAAAGGGAATGGGCGTCAGCAGATATTTGGCATCCGTCCGAAATGATGGGGGCGGGTCCGTATCAACTTCCAACCTAATTTTTATCACCTGCCCTCTCGGAATTTCTCGCATTACTTCATCTGGCGCATTTATAAGAATTAGTTGTTCAATCGTCTGAGCCTTCAGAAACGCCGATTGCACCGCACTCTTTTTTGTCTTTTTCTTCACCTCGATATGCACATCGAATCCGAAGGCTTTTATTTCTTTCTCTGCAGCATCAGTGTATTGAGATATGTCAAATTGCTCTTTCGGACTCAGGAGTGTAAAATCAAGATCCTCAGAAAAACGATCAAGACCATAGATAATCCGAAGTGCCGTTCCTCCGTAAAAGGCTGCTCTTTCAAAGAATTTGCCCCGCCACAGTCCAAGCAAGGCAATTTCCTGGAATATTTCCCTGATTGCTCTTGTATAGCTCTCTATTGAACTTGTTTCATATTTTGAGAGCATACGATGAACAGCTTCGTGCATATATTTAATCCTCCACCTTAGCTTTCAATCTTCTAACTAGCTTCGCAAGAATCCTGATTCGCTGTGACCGATACCTTTCCGCGATTTGATCGATCCGTTCCGGACTTAATTCTATGAGGGCTTCCTTATCAATTCGCAAATTTTCTAAAAGGTATGTCTTCATATCCCGTTGTGTTGAGATATTTGCCCCTCGACTATCCCGTACTTTATCAGAGAGTGCCTTTTCTGTTGTTGCGATAAGAAAAGAGCGTCCATCCTCAAGCTCCACACTGTCCATGCCCATCTGAAATGACGCCAGCGGTATCATATGATAGATAAACAGACCGGCAGGTGTAAAAAAACGTTATAAGACGGCCCATATATCAGATTTGCCAATACCTCACGCGAAACAGAACCTTGACTGTATTCTTCACCGAAGACATACAACCCCTTCTTGATTCGTGTAATATGACCCTTTCTGAGGAGATCGGATACCTTGTCTCTTGGATGCGCATAATCCTTCAGGCAATCCATCAGAACCTGATAGTCAAATTCGCCATATGGTATTTGTCTCCTGATTCTCTCTATCATTATTTA
>JAFDAI010000167.1 GCA_019313905.1 Deltaproteobacteria bacterium
TGGAAAAGAAAAAGGTCGAGTCGTGAACATAGATCGCCTTGCTGCGGGTTCTCCGAACCCGGGTCTTCTCGCTGACGGGGCTGTTTTTGACACTGACGAGGCCCTTGCGGCCCATGCTGCATTGGCGTCACTCTGGAATTTATTCGGAATATATCCGTTGCGACCCCCACCCCCAGTTCGCCTGTATGTAGATGGGGCTGTTACTATGCTGGTTCGGGGGGCAAGACTGCTCTCTGCTCCTGCTTGTGCTTGCAACAATCCAGCTAAAGCAGCTAATCTTTGAGTATTAGCCGCTGTTCTTGTGGGGGCACCCACTTCTCGTTCATACGCTGTACCAAGATTCCCCGCCATCGTTGTACCTGCAAGACCAGAAGCTGCTAAATTTTGCATACCAGTAGCTATAGACCTTTTCTGCCCCTGTGCTAATTGTGCTTCAATACCGGCCATGTACCCCCCACCGGGGGCATATAACTTTTGTGCCTCTGCAAAAAGTTTTCGTATGTTATTAAGGGAAGTTTCGTTTACACTGGACGTTGTTGTGGTAGTCGGCATTTATTTCTTCCTTCCTGAATTTTTCAAATAAACAAACATGTCTTCAAAAGCCCAACTTTCATCGGCTGTAGTGTTCTGTAATCGGATACTCATAAAAACGTCCCGCACTGTTTGTCGTCGGGTAGCCCCCCGCACATTACCCGGTCCGGCAAATGTGCCTGCAAAATTCCTCGCTGTAAAAACTTTGAAATCGACGTCATCGGAATCAGCCTGGCTGCCGCCAGAAACACCGCCACCCGCTACTGTTAAGTCAACTCCGGACAGTGTACCATTTCTTTGGGGCGTGACCGACATTGGAATCGGCCCGATACAGGCATAACTACTAATAGCGATAGAAACGCCGTCTGCCACATCGCTCTTAGAGGTATCGTCAAAAATTCGCATATGCCCATCTGTATTCCCAAGAAGCAGCCCCTTTAATGACGGCGTATTTGAGTCGTAATAAATGCCAGAATATACCCCGCATGAATCTGGGTAAGATTCCGGGAAGAATCCACCGATTTCCTGTTCATCAAGTGCATTAAGATCATACCAGTAGTTGCTATTCGCTCCGGTTGCAAGCACAGTAATCGCCACCAAAATACCGTGGCGGTCATTGTCATACAGCAAAGTTACGCGGTGCGTTATCGGGCTTGCTGCCTCTGTTTTTACGTTATTGTTGTCCCAGCAATATGATTGCGCTCCGAAGATTCCAGTAGTTAGACTTAACTCGCGGATTGCTCCACCGTGTCTCGGATCGCCAAACATGACCCAGATGCTACTCGCACATCCGAAGATAAGATAGTCGTCTTTGTACGGAGCAAGGCATCGGATAATGTCGCCAAGTTCACCGAGATCACTGCTGCCGCCTCTAATTGCTGCTTGGTCATCAGTCGAGCCATACTGCCAATCGTATATATTAGTTTGCCTTGACATATACCATTGGTTTGGCGCAGCCGGATTGCCAGAAAGTACAGCACGCCCGTTATACAGGCAACCGAGGTACGCTTTCAATGGCATAGTGCCCGCCGCCGCGTCACCTTTATCAGGAATCCAGTCATGAAAATGTGGCGGGTTCGTTACAACGGTTGGAGTAAATGCCGTGCCATCACCACTCCCACTAACTTCATCATCAGTATTAAAGGCAGTTCTATTTCCAGAATAGTAGGCAAACCCGTAAGTTGTCAGTTTATCGTTAGACGTGAAATCAACTACCATAAAGGCCTGGTTGGGGTCAGAACTCTGTGTTAATAAATCACCGTGTTTATGCGCTGTAGTAAGTTCTGTGTGTGTCAGCTTTACTGTACCAAAATCAGCCACCCTAAGATTACTGCCATTTACAATCAACGCTTTTTGATATGCCTCGAACATATTAAGCTGGTCAGTCGTATCAATCGACAAACCCCCAAGGCCCAATTCTAACATTTCTCCGGCAGCCATATTATCCTCGTACCATAATTCATCACCGCCTACGCTGACCAGACGACGTTTATTTGTGTATTCTGTGAGTGTAATAGCCATTATTTACTCATCATAAGATGCTCGAAACTACACACATCGCAACAACCGGCTGATTACTATCGCCGATTAAATCTCCATTGCCCCAAGTTGTAAGGCCGGGACGCTGTCCCCCCCTTGCCCGACTATCAAGAACATCGTATAGCCGCACATTGTTCATTGAAAATGATGTTGCATAGGGCTGATTACCAGTTGCCCTACTCAAATTCAATCCAAGTAATGGAAACTGAAGTCTTACTGGTTCACTCATTAGCACC
>JAFDAI010000011.1 GCA_019313905.1 Deltaproteobacteria bacterium
AGCGAACAGTATTATCGCCCTGCGCTGCAGTATTCTGAGCAACCGTTGGGAAGATTTTTGGGAGCACCGTGCGGCGGCGTGAAAATCGCCCTCATAAATTTGTCGCACACCCGTCTGTATCCTTTGCCTTGACTTTCATTGTTGTTTTGGTAGTATCTTCGCGGTGTAAGGTATATGGATGGTTGAAAAGCAGGTTATGAGATTCCGGGATGCAGGGTTGTGTTGAAAATGTCGTCAAAAGACCAAAGATACAGAAGCTGGGTGGAAATCGATCTGGATAGTTTCAGGCATAACTGGGATGAAATAAACAGGTTGGTGGGTTCCGGCGTAAAGGTTCTTCAGGTAGTGAAGGCGGATGCGTATGGCCATGGGGCGATTGAGATATCAAAGGCCGCCCTGAAAAACGGTGTGTACGCCCTCGGAGTAGCCAATGCCGATGAAGGGGCACAGCTTCGTGTCGGCGGGATAGATGCACCCATTATAATATTGAGTCCTTCCACAGTTTATGAGATTGATGAAATCATCAAATACAACCTGATCCCTTCTGTATCAGATGTGCATTTTGCAGCCGAACTCAACAGAAAACTGATTGAAAGAGACGCGCAGCTTCCCGTTCATATTGAGATTGATACAGGGATGGGCAGAGGTGGAACCATATACAGTGACGCAATCGCCATGGTCAGGGATATCATCGCTCTCCCCGGCATAAGAGTGGAGGGGATATTCTCCCAGATATTCTCCCACCTCTCTGTGAGCGAACTGGAAGATGATGAATATAATTCCCTCCAGTGGGAACTGTTTGAAGATGTTGTAACAGGGTTGGAAAAAGAAGGAATATATATTCCCATGAAACATATATCCAACAGCGGCGGCGTGCTAAATTTTCCCCGGTTCAATCTGGATATGGTGCGTCCCGGGATTATGACATACGGGGTATATCCCTCATCCGATATGACTCCAGTGGCGGATTTGATACCTGTGATGAGTTTCAGGACGAGGATTGTAATCCTCAAGGATTTCCCCCCGGGATACAGTATAGGCTATGGCAGATCTCATGTCACAGAAGGGTCTGCGAGAATAGCGACAATACCGGTAGGGTATGGAGATGGGTACGGCTTTATCATGTCGAATCAGGGGCAGGTTCTTATAAGGGGCGAAAGAGCACCCATTGCAGGGCGTATTTCCATGGATATGTGCACTGTGGATGTTACCCATATACCTGAATGTGAGATAGGCGATGAAGTCGTCCTTATGGGGATGCAGGGGGGAGAGTATATCCCGGCCGGTGAGATTGCCGGAAAGTCCGGGACGATAAGCTATGAGATCCTGTGTGCCCTGGGCAAGAGGGCACCCCGTGTCTTTGTGAATAAAGGAGAAGCCGATACGGTTGAACCGAAATTAAGAAGGATTTTTATCCCGGGCGAGGAAAAATCCATTGCCAGAATTGATAATATGATACGCGGTTGTCTCCAGGCCAGAACCAGTGACATGGAATTTGCCGACGCGATTTATTATGAGATGTTTGAGACACTTTTCGGCAGGGAAAACCGTCAGTTGGAATTGAGGATGGGCTTCAGATATGATATCAGGATAAGCGATCTCCCCGATGGAGAAAAAGGGATCGGTGACCCGGATGCGGATTATTTCAGGGTTACAACGCACATTGAGTATATAAAGACACTCAGAGACAAGTTCTTCATCATAGGCTGCGCGCGGAATGACGCTCAGCTTTCGGCACTGTTTGAGGAGGAGAAATGCGAATACCGGTGGCTCCTCAACGGCACGGATAGTCCTTTCAGAGAAGGTGATTTCAGGGTGGCCTGTGTCAGGATCGATGGCAGGGATGCGCCTGTCATCAGCGCGGAAAATACGGACAGAGGATATGAGGTGCTGTGCGGTGGTGATGAGCTTGAGGAATATTTAAACAAACAGGTAAAGATAGAGATAGAGATAGAAACAAAGAAGCACAAAAGCAGTAAAATGTTTTCCGTCTACCTGGCCTATCCTACAAGGGGCATGAATGTCTCATTCAACTATGAGGAAACGGGGTTAAAGAATGTGAGAGAGGTAAGTTTTTTTGCTGGAAGACACCCATATCCGGAAATAAGAATGTATAAGGGAAAATCGATAGAACTAAACATTGGCGAGGGTGAATGGGTATTCCCCAACAGTGGTGTGACCTTTATCTGGGACCTGTAAGGTGTTGAAGGGAAAAGAGTCTTAATGAAGTTACTGAGAGTCGGGATTATATTAGGCGGCATGTCTTCCGAGAAAGAGGTTTCATTGAACAGCGGCAGGAATGTTTATGATAACCTGGACGGCGAAAAATATGAAGGTATTCCTATCTTTATGGATAGTGAGGGAAGATTGTGGATTATGCCGTGGCAGCTTGTATCCCAGAACACCACTACCGATATTTCAGAGCATCTTGAAAGAGACGCGAGGCGGATATCTTACGAACAGCTGAAGGATGAAATAGATTTTGCCTTCATTTCCCTCCATGGAAAATATGGTGATGACGGGTGCATTCAGGGCCTTCTGGAGATCCTGGGGATTCCCTACACCGGTCCGGGTGTCCTGGCTTCTGCCTTG
This sequence comes from Deltaproteobacteria bacterium, assembly GCA_019313905.1. GTDB lineage: Bacteria > Desulfobacterota > Syntrophia > Syntrophales > UBA2210 > UBA2210. The sequence continues at coordinate 2,593 of JAFDAI010000011.1, forward strand.
GGCATGGATAAGAGCGCGCAGCAGAAGATACTGAGGGAAGCGGGAATCAATGTGCCTGAGAGTATGCTATTTGGGGAAGATGAATGGCTAAGGGACAAAAACCGTGTCAGGAAAAAGATAGCGGAGGCCTTTGATATCCCTTTTGTTGTAAAACCTGTCAGGGAAGGGTCAAGTATGGGAGTGACCATTGTAAGGAATGCGGACATGCTTGAGGATGGAATGTTCGGTGCCTTCAAGCTGGACAAGTATGTGCTGGTCGAGGAGTATCTCGAAGGCATTGAATTTTCATGCATCGTTCTGGAAAGGGAAAGTGGACCGGGTATCCTTGGGGTTACAGAGATCCATCCGCAGAGTGATTTTTACTCATACGATGATAAATATATGCCGGGGAGATGCAGCAAATTTACGCCCCCCAGGAATATCCCCGCCGATGTGGTTGATCGGATTAAAACAGATGTTATCAAGGCCTTCGAAACCCTGGGGTTCAGATCGTATGGACGTATAGACGGATTTGTCATGGAGGACGGCAGGGTTTTGATTACAGATCCCAATTCGTCTTCAGGGATGGCGCCCTCGTCTTTCTTCTTCGAACAGGCTGCGGAAGCCGGCATGCTTCCATCCATGATGATATCTGAGCTTATAGAGGCTTCAGTCAGGGTTCATGAAGAAAAGAGGGGACCGTTATAGTTGGAAATAGTGACGAAGGATGCAGCACGACGCAGTCCCGCTGAGAGGGACTTACAAAGCTATCTGGAAAGGCAGTCTGTGAATTTGGAACATCAGGAAAAGATAAGGGTCGGCATTATAATGGGGGGAATTTCTTCAGAGAGAGAGATATCTCTTGAGAGCGGGAGAAATATATTCAGCAAAATAGACAGGAAAAAATATCTTCCCATATCTATATTTATGGATAGCAGCGGTTTTTTGTGGGAAATACCGGTCAAGATGTTGATGAGGAACTCTACCGGAGATATCGAATGCGATCTGGAGGATGAGGCGAAAAGGATTCCGTATGAGGAACTGAAGACTCTTGTGGATATAGTATATCTGGGACTCCACGGCAAATATGGCGAAGATGGTTGTATCCAGGGGCTTCTGGAGCTTCTGAATGTACCCTATGTGGGTTCCGGTGTTCTTGCGTCAGCGCTTGGTATGGACAAATATGCCTCCAGAAAAGTCCTTGCGATGAGCGGGATAGATGTTCCACGTACTGTAGCTGTTTCTATCGGGCGATGGAAAGGCGGAAGAGAAGATATCCTCAAGGAGATAGAAAAAGAGATCGGCCTGCCCTGTGTTGTCAAACCTGCCCGGGAGGGGTGTAGTACCGCTGTCAGAAAGGTTTTATCGCTGGAGGATGTCTGCAATGCGGTTACAGATGCCTTTGATTGGGACAATGTGGCGCTGGTCGAAGAATTCATTGAGGGAATGGAGGTAACATGTGGTATTACAGGAAACAATATGCCTGTCGCCCTCGTGCCCTCAGAGACGATACCGACAAGAGGGGTTCTTTCGCTGGAAGACAAATTCCTGTACGGTCAGGGAGAGAACAAGACGCCCGCAAGATTGCCGGAGGATGTCCTGAAAAGAATACAGGATGTAGCTGTAAAGGCATTTCTAGCTCTGGGCCTGAAGGCTTACGCGAGGATAGATATGTTTGTGCCGGGTGATGGGCGGATAGTGGTACTTGAACCGAACAGCCTGCCCGGGATGACGCCTTCTACGGTGCTTTTCCACCAGGCGGCGGCTTCAGGGATTACGCAGCCTGAACTGATCAGCAGGATTATACAATTATCTTTCGAGGCACACTCGGAGAAGAAGGGACCGCTGTAGAGTGGCCGCCGGTGTTTTATGAATAAGATTGCCGCGACAGTTGATAATTTTGGAAGGTCCATCCTGGATAACATCGAGGAAATGGGGAGGATTCTTATCCTGTTCCTCTCCGTTCTGGTGTGGATGGTACGGCCCCCGCTGAAACTGCGCCTGATTTTCAAGCAGATGGAGTTTGTCGGCGTCAAATCTATTTTTGTCGTTGTCCTTACGGGTACATTTACCGGTATGGTCATGGCCCTGCAGGGTTATTACGGTTTCCGGATGTTCAATGCGGAGAGCCTGGTTGGTTCCACCGTCGCGTTGGGAATGACCAGAGAGCTGGGCCCTGTTCTCACCGCTCTGATGGTGACTGCCAGGGCCGGCTCGGCCATGGCTGCGGAACTGGGAACGATGCGTGTGACTGAACAGATAGACGCCCTGTATGTCATGGCCGCGAATCCCGTTAAACATCTTATAGTCCCAAGAATAATCGCGGGAGTGGTAATGCTTCCCGCCCTTACCATTGTGTCTGACTTTATGGGAATTCTGGGGGGATATTTTGTCGGTGTGCCCATTCTGGGTATTAATTCAGGCGCTTTTGTAAATAATATCACTAAACTTGTAGATCTGGGTGATATTTACAATGGCCTGATTAAGGCGGCATTTTTTGGGCTCATCCTGTCTTTGATAGGGTGTTACAAAGGGTTTAACACAACCGGAGGGGCTGAAGGTGTGGGAAGGGCTACCACGGAGGCGGTGGTTCTTGCATCCGTGTCGATCCTGATAAGTGACTACTTTCTGACAGCCATCATGTTTTAGATAATGATTAAACTTGTTGAAATACATAAGTCTTTTGGGCGGCAAAAAGTTCTGAATGGCCTGAACCTTGATATCGAAGACGGTGAAACCACCGTTATTATTGGTGGTAGTGGTGGGGGAAAGAGTGTTCTCCTGAAACATATTATCGGCCTCTTAAAACCTGACAGCGGGCAGGTGATTGTTGACGGTGTTGATATTGCCTCGCTTAACGACAGAGATTTGAATGAAGTGAGAAAGAAATTTGGGATGCTCTTTCAGGAGGCTGCGCTTTTTGATTCAATGAACGTAATGGGAAATGTTGCTTTTCCTTTAAGGGAACATACCGGAAAGAAAGAGAAGGAGATAAGGGAAATAGTAGGGGGAAGGTTGAAGGCAGTTGGTCTTACCGGTGTTGAGGACAAGATGCCTTCAGAGTTGAGCGGAGGTATGAGGAAAAGAGTGGGGCTTGCCAGGGCGATTGCCATGCATCCCCAGATTGTTCTGTTTGATGAACCCACTACAGGCTTGGATCCTGTTATGACGGAGGCAATAAACGAACTTATTATTGAAACACAGAAAAATTTTGACCTGACCTGCGTGGTCATAAGCCATGATGTCCAGTCAATTTTTACGGTGGGCCATAAAATAGCCATGCTTTATGAAGGCAGGATTATAGAATATGGAACTCCCGAGAAGATAAAGATGTCCTCAAATCCTGTGCTGAGGCAATTTCTTTCCGGGAGCCTTGAAGGTCCGATAAGTGTGATTTAAGTGACAACTTAGCAGTTACAAATGGAGAATGAAATGTTTTCAATCAGCGCAGAGGCAAAGGTAGGGTTATTCGTTCTGGTAGCATTGATTGTATTGGGGTACATGTCCTTCAGGGTTGGTGAGTACGGATTCGGCCTTAAAAAAGGATATCTGGTGAATGTGGTATTTGACAGTGCGACAGGCCTTGAAAAGGATGCCTCGGTACAGATAGCGGGTGTTGAGGTGGGAAGGGTAGAGAAGATATCCCTCAGAAATGGTAAGGCCCTGGTTACGTTGAGGATGCTCCCGTCGGTAAAACTGGAAAAGGATGTGGAGGCCAGGATAAAGTCGTACGGTATATTGGGTGATAAATATGTCGATATTGTACCTGGAACAGAGGGTGAGGCATATATCGTGGCAGGCGGGGATATTACCAGAACGGAGCGGCAGGCTGATATTGACAAGCTCTTAAGTGAGCTTGGTTATATAGCTGCCGATGTGTTGGAGGTAACGGCCTCACTGAAAAAAGTTGTCGGTAGCGTTGAAGGAGAAGCAAATCTCAAGGCAATAATAGAAAATACCAGGTCCATTACCGAAAATCTGAACAGGGTCGTAACACAGAACGACGAAAAGCTCAATCTGATGATAGCCAATCTCGGCGAGGCATCGGCAGAGATGAGGAAGGCTTTTGCGGCGCTGAACAGTGTTGTGGAAAAGATTGACGGTGGAGAAGGCACAATAGGCCAGTTAGTCAAGAATAGGGATGTCTTTGATAATCTGGATCAAACACTTGCTTCGATCAGGGACATAACCGACAAGATTAACGAGGGGGAGGGTACAATAGGGAAACTGATCAATGACGAAGATACCGTGGATAATCTGAACGCGAGCATGAAAAGCCTCGAAAAAAGCATGGATGGGATAGACCGGTACGTGTCGAAGACCGAGCAGTTTAAGACCTTTCTTAGCTACAGGGGGGAATACCTGTTCGACGGCGGTGACGGGAAGGGATACTTTGACCTGACGATACGTCCGAAGGAAGATAAATTCTATATTCTTGGCCTGGTGGCCGATCCCAAGGGCAGACAGACGGTAACCGATACCACGGAGGGAGGAGAGACAACGCGAACCGAAAAGTGGGAGAGAGACGAGCTTCTGTTTACCGCACAGATTGGCAAGAGATTCAAAGATATAGCTTTAAGAGGAGGAATTTTTGAATCAACGGGTGGGGTTGGAATAGACTACTTTGCTTTTGACGATAATCTGCAACTTACATTTGAGGCCTTTGACTTTGATAATAACAAAAACGCGCATCTCAAGGCATATGCTGAGTACAAGCTCTTTAAACATATCTATCTCCTGGCGGGCTGGGATGATTTTATAAGTAACGAGGGGAATGAGTCTCCATTTGCCGGTTTCTCGATAAAATTTGAAGACGAGGACATCAAATATCTACTCGGGAGTGTCCCGATACCGAATTAGCAGATCAGCTAATAGAGAGGATCGATATGAAAAAGAGGATACTTATTTTCTTCGTTCTTTTGCCGTTTCTGTTCCTTATATTTACTGGTATTGTCTGCGCGGACGATCTTCAGACTGAAGCAATGGTCCGTGATCTTGAGATACGATCAGTTATCCAGTTAATAGATGTTTACGCGTATCCCCCTGAAGGAGGGGAGACAGGACAGATTCGTGGGAAGATGCTCTCAAAGGCAAGGGGGAGCATTTTTGAGAGGGCAAAGAAGTATCTTGATTCCAAAACAAAGATTGCCGGTATCAACCTTAAATACAAAATCATCAAAAACAAAACGGGCCATTTTGTTACCATTCTGAACGTGAAGAATTATGATGTTGATGATAAGGGCCGCTACCACGCGCGTATGCAGGGAGAGGTAAAATACCGGCTTGAAGACCTGACATATGGGAAGGACAGGCTGCGGACTGTATTGATGAAACCTGCAGCGCCTCTTACCGTGGAGGTATGGACGGATAAAAGAAAATATAGCGAGGGCGAACCCGTAAAGATATTCTTTAAGGGAAACAGAGATTTCTACGGCAAAATAGTGAAAGTGGGTGTAAAGGGCAGGGTTTTTCAACTGTTACCCAATAATTACAGGCAAATTTCCTTCTTTAAGGAAAGTAGAGTTTATACTATTCCGGATGAGGGGGACAGGTTTAACCTTGAAGTTCATTCTCCCTTCGGGGAGGAGAAGGTCATTGTGTACGCGTCCGATCTACCCCTCAGTTTGAGAAACATGAAAACCGTGGCAGGCGGACTTTATGCCTACAGGGGAAAAGAAAGTTCCCTCGGTAAAAGTGTAAGAAAGAGCATTTCAATTCCCGAAGGTGGAACTGCAGAATTCTGCGAGTCTGTCTGGAAGATAAAGAAGGTTTTCTGATAGTATATGAAGATACTTGCAAAGATCTCGTATTGACATTTACCGATTTGGATATATATTAGCCCTAAATTTACCGAAATGGATTTGAAGAATGTATTTCAGTCCATCAGAGATAACCATTGTAAAGCAAATGTTTCACTATGCCGAAGAGCTGGTTGAAGGGTATTTTCGTCTTGGCAGGGGCGGGTTGAGAGTTCACAGATATGAGGTGGAAACCCTGGTCCAACTCAAGGAGCATGAAGTAGACAGCAAGGCTTTCGCGCATCTCTGCAGGTATCTTTATCAAAAAGATGGTGACGCTGACCATCCTGATAATTTCTATTTCTTCAAGATCTGTCTCCAGGATGATCGGATTCTTGCCGCGGTGAAAAGAAGCAGGCCGTTTGTTAAACTGGCGCCTCTTATGTTATACATAGCCGCGCATGAACTTGTTCATGTTATCCGGTTTAACAGTAGGGAGATTGATTTTGACGCGCCGCTGGAAGAAAAGATTGCGGAAGAAGAGAAGGTGCATTTGATTGCCGGAAACATACTCCAGTCGGTGGCTGATACAGACATTAATCTTGTGCTTGATTGTTTCAACAGCCGTTATCAGATAGGGGACATATTTAATCAATGCCGAAGCTAAAAGGGCTGTTCAGGTACTAATTCACTAATTATAGGAGGTTTTATGCCTATTTACGAGTATAAATGCAGAAAATGTAACAAGAAGTTCGAAGTATTTCAGGGTATCGCGGATAATGAGGTCAAAACCTGCAAATTCTGCGAAGGGCCGGTTGATAAATTGATATCCCTTTCCTCCTTTCATCTCAAGGGATCGGGCTGGTATGTGACGGATTATGGCGGAAAAAAACCATCTGCCAGTGAAACGTCCGGGAGCGACAAACATTCCACTGCAAGTGAAACAACAACTGCTGCATCAGATTCCAAACCCTCTCCTGAAAAGAGTGAACAATAGGCACTGCCGTCATCTTTTCCCCAAACTACTTGGATTCGCTGCGAAAAAACCTTCTTACGACCGTGTCAATGATTATACGTGCTCATCCCTCAGCAGATCCTCAACAGTCTTTACCGGATTGAAGGTTATGGAAGGTACTTCCACGAAGATGGTATTCCATCTCGCCATGGAGCCATTCCACAGCCCCGGAAGTTCCAAGACCTTCAGGGGTTCTCCCTTGTAGGATTTATCTGAAACAATGTAAGTATCGTTGTCAACGTATTTTCCCAGATCGAACTTTTTCCCCCGGTAATCTCTGATACTGCATACCAGATCAACGGGACTGAAGTAGATGGATGATTTCCAGATAGCCTTTTGTTTTTCCGATCCGGCGTCGATCTGTACCTTCTCGACAAGCTGTAGCGATTGTTCTCCGTTTTTCCCCTTTACCCAGAAAGGGCCTCCCCCTGATTCTCCCTCGTTTTTCACCATGCCGCATACTCGAAGGGGCCGATTCAGTATGTCGAAAACGAAGTCTTTCTTCCCTCTGTTCGAAAATCTCTCAAAATTTGAAGGCAGAACCACGCAGAGCCTTTCATGACAGAAACCGGCTATCTCAGAAAGTTGTTTTGCGTCCGGTTCATTCTCGTTCAGAAAACGCAGATAATGGAATATTTCTTCCTGCAGTTTTACAAGATACCCCCCGAGGATTTTCTTATAAAGTACTGTTTCCGGCTTTAATCTGTCGGGGACAATATTGTCGATATTTTTCACGAAAATGATGTCTTCCTCAATGGTGCTCAAATTCTTCAGGAGTGCTCCGTGCCCTCCGGGTCTGAACACCAGTTTGCCTGTTTCATCCCGAAAGGGTTTACCCTCCATGTCAACCGCTATGGTATTTGTGGATGGAAATTGTATGGAAAGAGAGATCTCGAACTTCACGTTATATTCGGTTTCATAATATTCCTTTATGTTGGAGATGTAATTTTCTACATCCGATCTGTACTCTTCGGAGATGGTGATATGTATCCTGCAAATGCGGTTTTTATCCTGCACATACATGGTGGCCTCAACCAGGTGTTCTTCAAGAGATGTGCGATTGTGGTCTGGATATGCATGAAACTTGAGGAGCGCCTTGGGCAGATGCGCGTAGTTTAACCCCTTTGGTGTGAGTATATATTCCAGTATCTCGGAGATATTTCCCCGCAGGATGCTGCGAATGTCCCGACCGTCGCGTGAGATAACATTTGACAAATCATCGTAGAAGGCGAACCTGATGATCTCGTTTCCAAGGATCCTGGCATCTTCAGTATCATTAAAACCTTTTGTTCTATAATAGTTGAACCAACTGCGAAACATACGGCTGGCGGCCCCTGAAGCAGGCACGAATTTTGTCATCTTTCCCTTTGCAGCGGCCTGGTTGTGTATGGAAATCAAAGCCTTTCTGTCTGAGCCGGGAATAGCCACTATCCCGTCACCAATTGAACATGGCCTGTCAAGTTTAAGTGGAATCGTTTCACTGTGGAGAATTTCAAACTGAGAAGACACCTCTTCCACAGTTAAACCTTCTTTCCTTATTGTCTCCAAGTCGCTTCCTGTTAATAGATTTTCTGACATTTGCAGCTCCGTGAATGGCCAGTGTATTTAAGCAAACAGAAATGCTATTATTTCATTATGCGAAGGTATGTGGTAAAAGCAAGATATTTTATCAATTGATTGCGGGCAACTCAATATATCCGGTTCTCTCCGGTTTCATGTTTGACAAGTCAGGTTCTCGAAGCTGTTGCCCGCCGGGTGCAGAAAATGAGCAAAGAAGCGACTTTTTTGCCCTCTTTTTCACAAATTCATGTATTATGTTTGTCCCGTTTAAATGGGAAAGGATGCCCGGATAGCTACAACATTCTGCCAATATTAACGATATCGAAGGAGATTCCTTGAAAGACAACCACCAGGAACAAAAGAGCACAAGTTCAAGGATACAATGGCTGATGTTTTTCAGGCTTGCGATAGCGTCATTTCTGCTTGGCATCGTGGCTATTATCCAGTTCAACCTGCCTGCCTCGTTGCCCATTGCGTCCATTCATGCGATATATATCTTGGTAATAATAACATATCTCGTCTCTGTTTTGTATGTCTTCTTATTGAAGTTAATAAAGAGCATCTCCATAAATGTATATATCCAGTGCCTTTTCGATATTGTACTGGTTACTGTCCTTGTGTATATCACTGGAGGAATAGAGAGTGTTTATTCCACATTGTACCCTCTGATTATAATATATTCAGTCCTGTTTCTGGGGAAAAGGGGAGGATTGTTTGTCGCTTCTGTGATCAGTATCATGTACGGGCTTCTTCTGGATCTTGAGTTCTACGGCACTATTCACCCGATTTATGACAAGATACACCAATACGACATTGATGCAGGGTATGTCTTTCTGAGAATATGCATCTATATCGCGTCATTTTATGTAGTAGCCCTGCTGGCAAGTTTCGTAGTGGAGATGGAAAGAAAGACAAAGACACTCCTTTCGGAGAAAGAGAGCGCCTTTGACCAGCTGGATATACTCCATAAGAGTATCATTGAGTCTGTGGGTTCCGGTATCATAACCGTGGATTCTGGTGGCAGGATAAAGTCTTTTAACAGGGCGGCTGAGGAAATCACCGGTATATCGTCTTATGATGCCATGGACGGGACTGTTGATGATATCTTTCCTGATTTTCCCGGGATGAGGGACAGAATAAAAAAAATGGAGAGAAATCCGAACCCATCGTCAAGACGTTTCGAGATAGTCTTATCACCGGGGGTGGATGATACGATACTGGGATTTTCAATATACCCTCTTATCGATCTGGGGGGGGATGGTATAGGTGATATTCTCATATTCCAGGATTTGACATCCATCAAAAAGATGGAGAGAGAAATTGAAAAAAACAAACGGTTAGCGCTTATGGGTGAAATGTCGGCAATCCTGGCACATGAACTGAGAAGTCCTATTGCGTCGATTAGCGGTTCTATAAAGCTGTTGATAGAAAGCCTCGAACTGGAAGGTTCGGACAGAAAACTTATGGAAATCGTCCTTATGGGAAAGGATCAGCTGGAAAATCTCGTAAGAGATTTCCTGCTTTTTGCCAGACCCGATACACGCAATGGTTGTAAGATAGATATTAGGAACATTATGAATGAGATATTTGAATCTATACATTTTTCCCCCGAGTGGAATGGAAAGGTTGAGATTGTAAAAAACCTGTGCGGGCAGGGTGAAGTGTACGGGAACAGCACAGAGATAAAACAAGTACTGTGGAATATAGTATTGAATGCACTTCAGGCGATGCCGGATGGGGGGATGCTGGAGATTGAAACAAGGCTGGATGTTGGTGAAAACAATTGTGAACTTCTCGAGATATCTGTTAACGACACCGGTTGTGGAATAGAAAAGAAACAGATAAACAAAGTGCTGGAACCTTTCTATACAATGAAGGAGAAGGGTACGGGACTGGGGCTTGCGATTGTAGACAGAATAGTTGAAAACCACGGTGGCACGTTCAGGATTGAGAGTGAACCGCATAAGGGGACAAGGTGTACGATTCTTCTGCCGGTTGATGAACAGACAGAGGAATAGAATTTTAACAGGGAGGTTTTAATGGCCAGGATTCTTATTGTCGACGACGATCAGGGGATGAGGGATTACATTGAGATTATGCTTTCCAGAGAGGGTTATGATGTAAACACAGTTCCCGGCGGGAAGGAGGCCCTAACCCTCTGTAGAAAACGCAAATTTGATCTTATTATTACCGATCTGAAGATGTCCGGTATGGATGGGATAGATTTGCTGAAATCCTTGAAGGATATATCTCCAGAAACCATGACTATTTTGATAACGGGTTATGCCTCCGGAGAGACGGCCCTCGCCGCTATGAAAGAGGGGGCGTATGATTATCTTGAAAAGAACTTCGAGCCGGATGATCTGAAGAACCTTGTAATAGATGCCCTCCGCAAGAAGGGGATCAGCGAGGAAAACGCGCAATTCATAAAGGATGTGGAAGATTCGGTTTCCTTTGGAAAGATGACGGGAAAGAGCAGGGGTATGCTGAAGGTGTATTCCCTGGTCAAAAAGATGGCGGATACCATTGCTAATGTTCTCATTCTGGGTGAGAGTGGTACAGGCAAGGAACTAATTGCCATGGCCATACATGAAAACAGTTCCAGGAACGATGGTCCTTTTGTTGTCATAAATTGTGGCGGCATACCGGAAAATCTCCTGGAGAGTGAACTGTTTGGTTACATGAAGGGATCATTCACTGGCGCTTACGCGGACAAGCCGGGCCTTTTTGAGATGGCACACAAGGGGACCATCTTTCTCGATGAAATAGGTGAACTTTCTCCTTTTCTGCAGGTTAAACTTCTGAGAGTGGTACAGGAAAAGACCTTCAGAAGGGTAGGGGGGGCAAGGGATATCAGTGTGGATGTAAGAATCATTTCTGCTACAAACCAGAATCTGGAGGGACGTGTGAAGACCGGAGATTTTCGTGAGGATCTGTTCTACCGCCTTAATGTTATACCGGTGAGGGTCCCTCCGCTACGGGAGCGTAAAGAGGATATACCCCTTCTTGTCAATCATTTCATAGAAAAATATTCCAGGGAATATAACAAGGAAATTACGAGGATATCCCCATACGCCATGGCGTTGCTCGTGGAGTATCCCTTCCCTGGAAATGTGAGAGAACTTGAAAATATTATTGAGAGAAGTATCGCTCTTGAGACCACCAACATTATACTGCCAGAAAATCTTGAGATATCCGTAACAGGTGATCCGGCATTACCTCCAAGTGATGATCTTGAGATACCTGAAGAGGGCATAGATCTCAATGAAGAAGTGGCGAAATTCGAAAGAAACCTGATGAACAAAGCACTCCGGAAAACAGGTGGCTCAAAGACAAAGGCCGCGAAACTTCTCAACGTGAGCCTGGATTCTCTCAGATACAGGCTTGATAAGTCGGAAATAACGCAGAAGGAGTAAGATTGATGCACTTGTGAAGCAGTTCCGATGAGTCGGGATTTACAAAACCATCAAGATTGCGGACAACTTTTCAATACAGCAGCTTCTGCCTTTCCCTTCCGTCTTTATCGTTGACAAGGCATAACCGGGCTTGATATTTTATTTTCAGTATGTTAAATGAATAAGGTTAGATATAATTTTAGAATAACGTCAGGGGGTATTTTATCAATGGTTAACGAGGGTAACTTAACAACTGAACCAGAAAAGAAGGAAGTAGAAAGTATGGAGGAGGTGACGCTTCAGAGAGAGGAAGATGATATGAGCTTTGTGGAGCTCTACGAGCAGAGTCTGCAGAACGTGGCTATCGGCAAGGTTGTCATGGGAAAAGTCGTTCAGATAAATGATGACGCGGCGATGGTCGATGTCGGTTACAAGACGGAAGGGCGTCTTTATCTCAATGAAGTTACAGACAGTGACGGCAATGTAACAATTTCTGTGGGCGATGAGATCGAAGTTCTTGTGGATCGGAGAAAGGATGCCGAATTAATCCTCTCCAAAGAAAAGGCTGCCAGAATAAAGATGTGGGATGATGTCATAAAAATATACGAGGAAAAAGGTATAATACCGGGCACGATTGTGGAGAGAGTGAAGGGTGGTCTCTCGGTTGATATTGGATTCCCCGCTTTTCTTCCGGGTTCGCAGGTCAGTACACATCCCGTAAAAGATCTTGACAGATATGTCGGGCAGACCATGGATTTCCAAATTCTGAAATACGATAGAAAAAGAAATAACGTTGTCCTGTCCAGAAAAGCCATACTTGAAATAGAAAGAGAAGGGAAGAAGAAAAAAACCCTTGAGACTCTGGAAGAAGGTAAAATAATAGAGGGTATTGTAAAGAATGTAACTGATTATGGCCTGTTTATAGATCTGGGAGGCATAGACGGATTATTGCACATTACCGATATGTCGTGGGGAAGAATAAGGCATCCGTCCGAGAGTTTTTCAAGGGACGACGAGATAACGGTTAAGGTGCTCAGTTTTGACAGGGAAAAAGAGAGAGTGTCGTTAGGTCTTAAACAGCTTACGGAAAATCCGTGGAATGCCATTACCGAAAAATATCCTGTTGAATCCATAATAGAGGGGAGAGTTGTAAGCATCATGGATTATGGGGTATTTGTTGAAATTGAACCGGGAGTCGAGGGACTTGTGCATGTATCTGAGATGTTTTGGACCAAGAAAATAAGGCATCCATCCAGAGTACTGTCTATGGGCGATGTCATAAAGGTAATGGTGCTGGATGTGAGCCCTGATAACAGGAGGATATCGCTTGGTCTTAAGCAAACAATGCCTAACCCGTGGATGGAACTGAAAGAAAAATATCCGGAAGGGACCGTTATAGAGGGCGAGATAAGAAATATTACTGATTTCGGTATCTTTGTTGGAATTGAGGATGATATTGACGGTTTGATACATGTATCGGATATTTCCTGGAAAAAGCGGGTAAAGCATCCATCGGAATTCTATAAAAAAGGTCAGAAAATTGAAGCGGTAGTCCTGGGGATTGATGTGGAAGCAGAGAAATTTTCTCTCGGAATCAAACAGCTTGCGGGGAATCCATGGGAAGAGCTTGCTTCCAGATATGTTTCGGGATCCATAATCACCGGAAAGGTAACAAATGTTACGGATTTTGGTATCTTTGTTGAAATAGAAGATGGGATAGAGGGTCTGGTTCATATCTCCGAGATAAGCCGTGAGAGAATCAAGTCTGCCGGGGACATATATTCTGTCGGAGATGTTGTGTCCGCTGCTGTAAAGAATGTTGATGTTGTCAACCAGAAGATAGGTCTTAGCATTAAGGATGCCGAAAAGGCTTCAAATGAACCATCTAAGAAGCTGTATATAAATAATAGTGAAAAGGTCGTTTCCAATCTGGGTGACATACTGTCCGGCATAAAGCTTTAATATGTTTGCAAGAGATTATCTCTTTTGAGAGAAGGTTAATGAAAAAACATCCCGTGATCTTCGGTTTTCTGCTCCTTGCGATTATCGGCGTATTTTGTTTTCTGATCCTTCGTACATTTATTCCCTTCGAAAAAAAGAGTGCGGGTTTCTCTTTTAAAGACAAGATTGGAGTCGTAACGATAGAAGGTGTCCTGCGCAATTCGAAGGACACGATTAATCAGCTGGATAAATATGAGAAAGACGGCAACGTTAAGGCGGTTGTTCTGCGTGTAAATTCCCCGGGCGGAGCGGTGGTTCCCTCTCAGGAGATATATGATAAAGTTCTGCACTTGAAGAAATCCAAAAAAGTGGTTGTCTCAATGGGGTCGGTTGCAGCATCGGGAGGGTATTATGTAGCGTGCGCTGCTGACAGAATTATCGCCAACCCCGGCACGATAACCGGAAGCATAGGCGTTATAATACAATTTTCTCAAATAGAAGATCTACTGAAGAAGATAGGGTTGAAAACCACTGTTGTTAAAGCGGGCAGATACAAGGATGTCGGATCTCCGGTACGTGATATGACACCTGATGAGAAAAGCCTTATTCAGGATGTAATCGATGATATTCACAACCAGTTCATTGAGGTGGTATTATCAAATAGAAATATTCCCAGAGAGAAGGTAGAAGATATTGCCGATGCAAGGATATTTACCGGCAGACAGGCGCTTAAAATAGGGCTTGTTGATGATCTTGGCAATATGGAATACGCAATTGATGTCGCGTCCGACCTCGCAGGAATAAAGGGTAAGGCCGAAGTTATCTATCCTAAGAAAAAACGAAAGAGTCTGCTTCGGTATATCGCAAGTGAAACACTCTCTGCCGTCTCGGAAGAATTCAGAGGAGACGATGCAGGTATCAGCTATTTGTATAGATCGACACGTGGGATGTGATATGACAAAAAAAGATCTGATTATGAAGATACAGACTACACTGCCTGATTTTCCGAAAAGGGATATCGATTTTGCGGTGGATATCGTATTTGAAGGTATGAAAAAGGCGCTTTCGGGTGGTGAAAAGATAGAAATAAGGAATTTCGGGGTTTTTGGCGTTACAGAAAGAGAGTCCCGCATAGGAAGAAATCCCAGGACAGGGGCGGAGGTCTATGTGCCAGCGAGAAATGCCGCATTCTTTAAGACAGGCAAGGAATTAAGAGAAATGGTGAATCGCAAGCCGGATTCATGAGTCCATTGATTAATGGTCCTTTCGCCTATGGGAAGATCTTCCTACAAGTTGAAAACAAGAAAAAAGATATAGAATCCTATTCGAGGTTCTGCATTGCTGCAAAGTCGACCAGCTGATCTTTTCTTTTCTTGTGTTGCAGTTTTTTGAGGGCTTTTGCTTCTATCTGCCTTATCCTTTCCCTGGTAACACCCATCATTTCGCCAACTTCCTCGAGCGTAAAAGGTCCATAGTTACAAGCAACCCATGTGCAGTTACAGAAGGTCTCATTTTTTAACCACCATTCGCATATTTTGTCGTTACAGGGTTGTGTGATAAAATCCTGTGTCTTCTTGCATATATATAGATTTGACATTGCTTTTCCTTTCTGTTGTAGATTGAGGCTTTTTAAAAAGGTGATTTCGAATTAATATATTAATCCCTGATCCTGATTTGTCAATATTCGGCAGATTTACCGCTTACCTAAGAGAGACACAATCGCTATATTTTGACTTTCTACAAGGTTGCTGAACCTAAACTATTGGAGACAGGATTGCAAGTATTATAAACATAAACTTTTTGTATTTCTTCCAGATCCGCTATCTGTTTCAGACATAAAGTCCTTGACTTCGGGAGAACTCTTCTGGTAGGAAGCACACAATCTGCTTGGATCCATTTATGGACTGGGACGGAAAAGGGTCAAGAACAGTATAATGTATGATTTTCAGGCCTCCCGTTTCAGAGCGGAGAGGCTTTTTTTATGGAGTGACTGCCGCATGAAAATTATCAAAACAGTGCGCGACATGCAGAATTTCTCAGAATCTCTCAGGTTGCGGGGCAAAAGGATCGCGTTTGTTCCTACCATGGGTTATCTTCATGATGGACATCTGAGACTGATGGAAGAGGGGAAAAGGAGGTCAGACTGTCTGGTAACCAGCATATATGTGAACCCTACGCAGTTTGGCCCGGGTGAGGATCTGGACAAGTATCCCAGGGATTTTGAAAAGGATGAAAGACTTTCCAGAGATGTCGGGGTGGATGTTATCTTCTATCCACCGAATTCGCAGATGTATCCTGAAAATTACCAGACATATGTAAATGTAGAAGATGTAACTAACAATCTCTGTGGCTTGACAAGGCCTGTTCACTTCAGAGGAGTGGCGACTGTTTGCGCGAAGCTGTTCAATATAGTCAAACCCCATGTCACCATTTTCGGGAGGAAGGATTTTCAGCAACTTGTGGTGATAAAGAGGATGGTGACCGATCTTGACATGGATATTGAAGTTGTGGGGATACCAACTGTCAGAGAATCCGGCGGTCTTGCCATGAGTTCCAGGAATGCGTATCTGAAAAAAGATGAACGGGAATCCGCATTAAGCCTGAGCCGTTCACTCAAACTTGCCGGGAGTCTCTATGATCAGGGGCAGCGGGATGCCGGCATAATAATAAAAGAAGTGAAAGACTTTATTGAAAAATATCCCGGTACCAGAATAGATTATGTCAAAATATGCGATGTCGAGACCATGAGAGATGTCGAGCGTCTTGAAAAAAAATCCGTGCTGGCTCTGGCTGTCTGGGTGGGTGCACCCAGACTTATAGATAATTATGTGTTTGGAGAAAATAAATGATTGATTAAATAGTGACAGCGACTATTTAATCGTCACTATTTAATAAGGCAGGTGAAAAAATGCAAAGAAGAACAATGCTGAAATCAAAACTTCACAGGGTGGTCGTTACAGATGCCGATCTTGCTTACGAGGGCAGCATAACTATTGACGAAGATCTTATGAATGCCGCAGATCTGCTTTCCTATGAAAAGGTTGATATATACAATGTATCCAACGGGGAGAGATTTTCCACCTATACAATCAGAGGTGCGAAAGGGTCCGGCATTATATGCCTGAATGGAGCGGCGGCAAGAAAGGCCTCGAAGGAGGATATTATAATTATAGCAAGTTATGTATCGGTTGACGAGGATTCTGTAAAGAAATGGAGACCGAAGTGCATATTAGTTGATGACAAAAACAGTATAAAGAAAAAATAATGGCTTTGCAATAGTTCTTGTAATCCAGGATTTTCGGGCGGGGCTGTATGCCCTGCCCCTTTCGTTATTGCAGTGGAAAGAACTTCCTGATATGGTCTTACGGGTTTGGGAGGTACAAGATGGTGAAGAGTCTCCGGAAAAACATAAAAGGCATTTTTCTGACAGGAATAGCGGCGATTATTCCCGTAGGAGTGACATTTTATATCTTTTACCTTATTATAGGGATGATGAATAAACTGGTAAGAATTATTCCCGCCAGATTTCATCCCGACCAGATACTCCCCTTTCACATACCGGGTCTCGGTGTGATAATTACGCTGATACTTATCTTTGTCGCGGGTCTTGTGACAAAGAGTTATCTTGGTAAAAAGGTTGTTTCTCTGGGCGAGAAACTTGTGGGCAAGATACCCTTGGTGAGGAGTATATATAACGCGTTAAAGCAGCTTGTTGAGGCTGTGCTTAGTGATAAGGGAGAGAGCTTCAAAAAAGCAGTTTTGATAGAATATCCACGTAAGGGCTTGTATTCAATAGCTTTTGTTACTGGTGAGAGTCGGGGAGAAGTGCAATCAAAGACATCACAGAAATGTATAAATCTCTTTATTCCCACTACACCGAACCCTACATCAGGGTTCTACATAATGATACCGGAAACAGATGTGCTCCATCTTGATATGACGGTTGAAGAGGCTTTTACCCTGATTATATCGGGTGGCGTTCTTTCACCTCCGGAGATCCAGCAAAGAATTAAAAAGGGGAAAAAAGATGCAAATAACGTCTGAGGGGGTCAAGGTAGGACATCCTGATATCGTGGCTGATACCATCGCGGCGAATATCATAGCCAGAATACTGGATGAAGAAAAGAAAGCAGGAATGGATATAAATACCATGCCCCACTGTGGTTTGGAGGTATTCCTGGGGAAGGGCTTCTGTATAGTGGGCGGAGAGGTTGCCACGAGGATATATGTAGATATTGAGAAGAGCTTGCGCCAGACGGTATTATCCCTGGGTTATAATGATGCGGCTGTGGGTCTCAACGGGCACTCAATGGGTGTG
Source organism: Deltaproteobacteria bacterium (assembly GCA_019313905.1). Classification (GTDB taxonomy): domain Bacteria; phylum Desulfobacterota; class Syntrophia; order Syntrophales; family UBA2210; genus UBA2210. The sequence goes on from JAFDAI010000011.1 coordinate 20,539, forward strand.
TTCAATACGATTATACCTCAATCACCTAATATAAACATGGGAACGCGGGCTGAGCTTGGAAAATATAAAGAGATAGGCGCGGGAGATCAGGGGATCATGTATGGATTTGCCTGCGATGAAACCCCGGAACTGCTTCCTCTCACCTATGTTCTGGTCAACAGAATGATGAGGGCATTCGAGGATTGCGGAAATCCCATATTTGCGCCCGATGGCAAAGGGCAGGTAACGGTAAATTATGACAAGAGTGGCAAGCCGACAGCTGTTACAAAAGTGTTGATGTCCAACGCCATTGATTATCGTCACGTGGCGGAACATGAAGAAATTGAGGAAACCGCAAGAAAAATAGCCTTTGATTGTCTGGACCAGTGGGTGAATGAAAAAACAGAATTCCTGTTTAATCCCACCGGCGAATGGCAGGCAGTTCATTCCTGCAGCGCGGCTGACTCCGGTGTCACCGGTCGTAAACTTGTATGCCAGCTCTATGGAGGATATCCCGGAGCACAGCTTGGCGGGGGATCGGTTGTTAACAAGTCGCCCGAGAAGGTTGACTGCTCTGCTGTATTCGGGGCACGCTATGCGGCCAAGAATATCGTGGCTTCCGGCCTCGCAACCAAATGTTCGGTGCAGTTGGCCTATGCCATAGGCGTTGCGAAGCCAATGTCTATTTATGTTAACACGTTTGGCACAGGAATTATGCCGGATGAGAAATTGTCAAGCATGGTGGAAAAAATCTTTGATTTTACACCCAGGGGAATGATAGAGCATTTCGGCCTGCTCAGTGGAGATATTTACCGGAAGATACCGAAGTCCCTGTTTATGGGGGATTATGCGTGGGAAGAGATAGATATGGCCGAAAGACTGAAGAAAGAAGTTGAAGACAAGAAATAAAGATCAGAATCCGGAACAGAGGCACTATTGAAAGGAACAATCAGGAGAAAACATGGATTACGACATTAAAGATATAAATCTGGCTGAAGAGGGAAAATCGAGCGTTGACTGGGCAAACAAGAGTATGCCGGTCCTGAACAGCATAAAGAAAAGATTTGAAAAGGAAAAGCCGCTGAAGGGCGTCAGACTGGGTGCATGTCTTCATGTTACGACAGAAACAGCCAGCCTCATGGAAACGCTGAGAGCTGGTGGCGCCGAGCTTTCTTTGTGCGCGTCAAATCCCCTGAGCACGCAGGATTATGTTGCCGCCTATCTTGTAAAGTATCGGGATATTTCAGTGCACGCCATCAATGCGGAAGACACCACCACATATTATAACCATATAAATTCGGTACTGGATACAAAACCGACGATAACTATGGACGACGGCGCCGATCTTGTATCGACTATACATTCAGATCGCCAGGATCTTATAGACGGGATTATCGGGGGAACTGAAGAAACAACCACCGGTGTTATACGGCTGAAGGCAATGGCCAGTGATGGAGTCCTGAGATTTCCCCTGATAGCGGTAAATGACGCTGACACGAAGCATATGTTCGACAACAGATACGGCACCGGACAGAGCACGCTGGATGGAATCATAAGGGCCACAAACAGGCTGATAGCGGGTTCCTCCTTTGTTATCTGTGGATATGGTTGGTGTTCAAAGGGGCTTGCAATGAGGGCCTCTGGAATGGGCGCAAATGTTATTGTGACAGAAGTGGATCCCCTTCGCGCGCTGGAGGCGGTCATGGATGGTTACAGGGTCATGCCGATTGCCGAAGCCGCAGAGGAAGGAGATTTCTTCTGTACATTGACAGGAGATATAAATGTCATCCGCAGGGAACATTTTCTGAAAATGAAGGATGGGGCTATCGTGTCCAACTCCGGCCACTTCAATGTGGAGCTGGATATCGAAGGTCTGAAGGAGATTTCCGAATACACAGGAAGAATAAGAAAATATATTGACGAATACACGCTGGAGGATGGAAGGCGTGTATATATTCTGGGGGAGGGAAGATTGATTAATCTTGCCGCCGCCGAAGGACATCCTTCAAGTGTCATGGATATGAGTTTTGCCAATCAGGCGCTTGCCACCGAACACCTTGTAAAACAGGGAAATGAGTTGGACAATATGGTCTACAGTGTGCCCGAAGATATCGATAAAGAGATAGCCCGATTGAAACTTGAATCAATGAATGTCAGGATAGACACACTTACACCCGAACAGCACAAATACCTTAATTCCTGGGAAATGGGGACATAGAAAGTTTCGAGTTACGAGTTTTCGGGCGGCTACGTCTTTACGCGCATGAACATGATCAGGGCTGCGATGCCGAATATGAAATTGGCGGCCCATGCCGCTGCCACAGGCGGTATGGTTCCTGAGCGACCCAGGGATATGGCGAAGGCAAAGACAATCCAGTATGAAAATCCGATTATAATCCCCGTGCCTATACTCTGAGCGACTCCTCCACTCCTCTCCGATCTTAGTGAAAAAGAGATACCTAATATAGCAAGGATAACACTTACCAGCGGGAATGCGACCTTCCCGTGCATATCTGTCCGATCTTTTGTGGTGTCATATCCCTCCGAACGTGTCTTTTTTATAAACCTGTTCAATTCTACGAAGCCCATCTCTTCGGTACTTTTCTGAACAGCCTGAAAGTCCGAAGGACTTTCAGGGAGATCTATAACCCTTGACGATATCTTTTCGAGTGAAGGGAACCCATCTTCGGGAAAGGTTGTTACGAGCAGGTTTCTGAATACCCACCTGCCGTTTTCCCATCTCGCCTCCTTTGCGTCTATCCTCTCATAGAGGTTCATCTCCCGGTCAAAGAGATTGATCCTTATCCCTTTGAGTGTGTTTGTTCGAGGATCGAACATGGAAAAGTTGTAGATTCCGTTTTTACCCCTGTACCAGATCTGGTTTTGTTTAAAACTGCCCAGTTTTTCTCTCTTTTGAATCTCGACCAACTTGATATATTTGACCTTTTGATTTGTGTAGGGTGTTATGAATTCGCTCAGGAGGAACGCTGCTATACAGATTGCAAAGGATAATATAATGATGGGAAGCGATATGCGATAAAGACTTACACCGTTTGCCTTCATGGCCGTTATCTCGGAGCTTTTCGACAGGATTCCGAACGAAAGGAGAGCGCCGAGCAGAGTGGTGACCGGTATCATCTGTGACAGTATCATGGGTATATTCAAGAAAGAATAGGAGACCATTTGACCCAGGGTGGCGTGATTACTCAGGAACATCCTCATGCGTTCAAAGAAATCCGCGATCAGATACAGCCCTGTAAGAGAAACAAGGATCAGTATGAATATCTTTATAAATTCTTTAAGAATGTACCTGTCGAGAATATTCATTTAAGTATCCGTATCCCGATGTGTCGGATGCAGGCAGGCACAAATGGTTTTTCCTTTGCGATCATTACCAGCATGTATACACCGGTGATACCCAGGATTAAGTTTGACATCCATGCGCCTGTTGCCGGGGAAAGTATACCGGTTTCACCCAATGCCTCCCCGCCGATTTGGAGGACATAGTAGATCATGATAATAATAATACCTATAACAAACCCCCTTGATTTTCCGCTTCTCTGTTTTGAAATGCCCAGTGGGATCCCGATTATACCAAAAATAATACATGAAAAGGGTATGGTGAACTTCTTGTGGATCTCAATGATAAAATCTTTCAAGGCAGTTTTCTTCAGGCTGGGAGTCCTGCTTTTTCTGATCAACTCAAGAAGCGACATTTCCCTGCTGTCCTTTGCGATTGCTTTATTTTTGCCTCCAATTGACTCCGACAGATCGAGATTTATGTCATAGGAACTGAAATCAATCCTTCTATAGTTTGTCAGAGCAGTATTTGTCGTGTGGATACTTCCATTCTCTAACCTTAGAGTTACCTGCATCGATTCCGGGTTTGAGATAAGATATCCCTTTTGCGCGATAATGGTAGCTGGTTCTTTTAACATACGGTTATCACATATGAATAAGCCCTTCATGTAATCTCCGTGTGGTGGAATCTCTTCCGCATAAAGTACAAGACCGGCGAAGTTGTCGTTGAATATTCTCTCTTTGATACCTATGCTTGCCTTCTGCTTCGCTATATCGAACAGGAGGTTTTTGGTCGCAAGGTTCCCGTAGGGAATGAGAAAAAACCCCGTAGCTGCAGTTATGAAAAAGGCGCACAGAGAGGCGAATGCGATGGGTGGCATAAGCTGGTACAGGCTCAGACCCGATGATTTCAACACAATTATTTCGTTGTCACGGGAAAGCCTTCCCAAACCTATCAGTATGGAAATAAGAAGTGAGACAGGTATAGTGATCATGAGAAAAGAGGGCATCAGGTAAAGAATAAGTTTCGCTATGTCTGTAAAGTTTATTCCCTTGTTTATCATGAGATCCATGAGCTGAAGGATTCTCCCCATCAGGAGGACAAAGGTAAGTATGAAGAGAATCATGAAAAAGGGAATGGATATTTCTCTCAGAATGTATCTGTTGATGACCCTGTTCATCTTTTGTCTTTCCGGTTGTATAAAGGCTTTGCGACGTCCTGTTTTTTGCTATGAGCTATGAGCTTTCAGCTCCGAGTTCTTCCGGATTAGGAATATATAACAGCAAATCGATTTTGCTTCAATGTTTCTTGGATTGACCTTGATTTTTAAATCTGCTAAAGGAACCGGGGTATATCAAATTGAAAGTATCAATATACAGTTTTATCAAAGCCAACAGTATTCGAAGGTGTTATCCATGATTGATTTGCACACACATTCTATCTTCAGTGACGGCGAGCTGGTTCCCTCAGAGCTGGCAAGGAGGGCGGTTGTAAAGGGGTACCGGGTAATTGCGATAACCGACCATGCCGATCACTCAAATATTGATTTTATTATTCCCAGGGTTGCAAAAGTTTGCGAGAAGATATCAGATGTCTGCCCCATAAAAGCCATTCCAGGTGTTGAGATTACACATGTTCATCCGGACCATATCTCTTCTCTTGCCCGGGAAGCAAGGCTGCTGGGTGCAAAAATCGTAGTGGTTCACGGGGAGACTATTGTAGAGCCGGTTATGCCGGGCACAAATCTTGCCGCGTTGAGAGCGCCTGTTGACATCCTCGCGCACCCCGGGCTGATTACTGAAGAGGAAGCGAAACTGGCTGCCGGGAATTCGGTGTTTCTGGAGATATCAGCAAGGCAGGGGCACAGTCTGGCTAATGGTCACGTGGCCGCGCTTGCGCGTAGATTCAACGCAAAACTGGTTCTGAACAGTGATGCCCACTCACCCGGGGATCTTGTGGACAGGAAAATGGCGGTTATGTTCGCAAAGGGAGCCGGGATGAGCGAAGAAGAAATCGAGGCGATGTTCAGGAACTCGGAGTTGCTTGCCAAAGAAGCTGTAGAGAGATAAGTCACGGAGCAGGAATTATGAAAGCGGTGTTTATCTCTGATGCTCATTTGAACGGCAGCGCCTGTGACGGATATAGCTATCTGATGCGCTTTCTTGATTCCATAAGGGGCGGTGCGGATGAACTTTTCATTGTCGGAGACTTCTTCGACTTCTGGTTTTCCGGTAGTAACAGTGTTTACCCCGGTTTTTATGATATCGTTGAAAAACTGCTGGAAATAAAAAAGTCAGGGACGAACGTATCATTTTTTGAAGGCAATCATGATTTCTTTCTTGGCGATTACTTTGCGCAATATGGCATAAAAGTGTTTTCCGACGGGGCCACAATCGATCTGGATGGAAAGAAGCTGTTTGTATCTCATGGCGATACTGTGGATGATTCCAACATGGCATATCTTTTATGGCGCAGGGTTCTCAGGAGCAGGCTGTTTTACGTGATACAGAAAAAGATACCTTCATCAATACTGTGGCGTGTTTCCAGAACAATCTCAAAAATAAGCAGAAGCCGGAGCGGTGAGGCGCGACCCTCAAATGGACTTGTCCCTAGGATGAATACGTTTGCCATGGGAAAGTTTGAAGAGGGGTTTGACGCGGTGGTCCTGGGTCATTGTCATCGCCCCACGCTGGAACGGCATGTAATAAACAACAGGATGAAAACCTTTGTCATTCTGGGTGACTGGATAAGACATTATTCCTACCTGGTGTATGACGGCGGCGAATTTGCGATGAAACGGTATCATTTTACTCATTAACCGGGAGAGGAGGTTGTCTGGCCGTGTCCCCTTGCCTTCTGTGGGAATCATATTCCTACCTTCTCCTCCCTGTGACCGGATTTATCGTTTTTTCCTTCCTGGGTTTCTTCTCCATTCTTCGGGGAAAGAAAAATTCCACCAACACCCTTTTTGCATGCATATGTTTTCTCGGCGCCCTGATTGATCTTGATATTGCCCTGGTATCTTTCCTGACGGATCAGTCTATTGCTCTCAGGCTTGACAGGCTGACCTATCTGTTTTTTGTTTTCGTCATACCGGTTTATATCCAGTTTGTGCATTCATTTCTTGGAATGAAGAAGAGGAAATGGCTTGAAGTAATAGCGTATCTCTTCAGTATCGCTCTTCTTCCCTTTACTCAGACCGAATATTTCATCAGCGGACTGCGCCAGTTTTCTTTCGGAACGATCGCCGAGGCAGGGTCGGCGTATTACGTGTTTTCAGCGGGGGGAGGGGTCGCCGCGCTGTACTGCATCACAACCCTTTTTTGGGGGATGAAAAGAGCGGAGGAGAACAGCGAAAGGAACAGGATAAAATATGTATTTATAGGCTTTGGCCTGAGCGGGCTGCTTATCTTTCTGAACTCTCTTCCCATCAGCGGATATGATATTTACCCCATGGGCAATTTCAATTTTGTCCCGGCGATAATCCTTGCCTTCGGTGTGTTGAAATATGACCTTCTTGACATGGGAATGCTTATCAGGAAAGGAAGCGCTTATTTCTTTCTGACCGGGATATTGACCTTCATTTATGCCCTGGCCATATATTTGTCCAACATATTATTCATAGGATACGGAAATACTCATCCATTGATTATATCCTTCGCTTTCGCCGTTATTGTGATTGCGCTGTTCAATCCCGCAAGGATTAAGGTTCAGGGGTTTGTCGACAGGATTTTCTTCAGAGGGAAATATGATTACCAGGAAACCTTGAAACGGATGAGTGGCGCCATGGCGTCTCTTCTGAGGCTGGAAGAAATCGTGGATTTTATGCTTGATTCCATCTCATCGGCCTTGAAAACGAAGGGAGCCTTTATGGCCGTCTATAGTGAAGATGGCGAATCTCTGGAACTTTATTCCCATAAGAGAGATTTGCTCGGGAGGAAGCGGAAAATCTGCATGGAAAAAAGCCGGCCGATAGCGGATTTTTTTGAAACCTGCAGAAAAACAGTGGGACGGTCCACTGCTGGGAGGATCGATATTCCTGATGATGAAGAGAGTAAAATATCCGACCTGTTCGATATGACCGGTGCCGCCATACTGATACCTATGATATCCAGAAGTAAACTGGTGGGGATTGTGGCGCTGGGAGAGAAGAAATCCGGTGAACTGTTTGTGCATGAAGATATAGAACTTCTGGAGACCATTGCCAACCAGGGCGCGACAGCCATAGAAAATGCCGGGAATTATGAAAGAATTGAGGAAGTAAATATTGAACTGGAAGAAAAGGTCAAGAAAAGGACGGAAGACCTTGCAGCGGCGCTTGAAGAAAAGGACAGGACTCAGCAGCAGCTGATCCGGTCGGAGAGCCTCGCCTCCATAGGGCAACTTGTAGCAGGCACGGCGCACGAACTAAACAATCCCCTTGCAAGTTCATCGAGTCTTGTCCAGATATCTATTGAAACGGTTGGGCAGTGGAAGGATGTGAAGGACAGGGACCGTGATGAATTGATAGAGGATCTCCAATTTTCTCTGAGGGAGCTTGACAGGGCCGCTAACATTGTAAAAAGTCTTCTGGGCCTTTCACGGCAGACCCAGACCTATGTTGAGCAGGTAAATATAAATATCTTGATAGATGACGCCCTGAGAGTGTTGCACAGTCGATACAAGAATTCAGAAATAACAATTGAAAAAAATCTGGGGGAAGACCTGCCGGAGATCGAGGGAAACTTTGCAAATCTGGGGCAGGTATTTATAAATATCATAGGTAACGCGATCCAGGCCATTCCGGATGGAGAGGGCAAGGTAACGCTGGTGACATGGTATGAGAAAGATAAAGATATCATTCGTATCGAATGTCACGATACGGGAAGGGGCATGTCTCCTGAAGAGGTAAGGGATGCCTTCAAACCCTTTTTTACGACCAAAAAACCGGGTGAGGGAACAGGTCTTGGTCTGTACATCTCTCATGAAATCATAAAGAGACACAGCGGAAGAGTCAACATACAAAGCAAGAAGGGCAGGGGGACCGTCCTGTCCGTGGAACTTCCCTGTAGAAGGAGGAAATCATGACAGGTCTTCTGGTTGTAGATGATGAAGAGGGTGTTAGGAGATCTCTGAAAAAGGTTCTTGAAAGGGACGGGTATGCCGTATCACTGGCGGAAGATGGTAATCAGGCCATTGATATCGTCAGGGCGGATCCTCACCGGATAGAGACAGTCATATCGGATTACAAGATGCCGGGCATTGACGGGCTGGAAACACTGATTGAAATAGGGAAAATCAATCCGGAGGTGACAAGAATCATGCTTACCGGATATGCCACGATGGAAAGCGCTATTGAATCAGTAAATGCGGGTATAGACGGGTTTATCACAAAACCCTTTTTAAACATTGAACTGAGAGCAAAGGTCAGGGAATACAATCTCAGAAAAAGACTCAAACAGTTTGTTTCAGAACAGGTCTTTTCCGAGATGTGGAAGGAAGGGACGCATATAAGTTCAAGAAAACAGAAGGCCACGGTACTCTTCAGCGATATAAGAGGGTTCACCGGATTGTCCGAGAGGCTGAGCGTGGAAGAGATTTGCGAGACGCTCAACATGTGCTATTTTTCACCCCTGGACGAGATCATATGCGGGCATAATGGAACCCTGGACAAACATGTCGGTGACAGCATTATGGGTGTATTCGGGGCTCCGCTGACCTTTGAGGATGATGCCGTGAGAGCGGTTACGTGCGCGATTGGGATGATGGACGAGATTGACAGGATAAACAGCGGTCTTCCTGAAACAGGACAGAAGATTTCTGTAGGGGTAGGAATAAGCACAGGAGAGGTCATGGCGGGAATATTCGGTTCTTCGAGAAAGAAAGAATACACCGTGATGGGACCTGCAGTCAACGTGGCGTCGAGGCTCGAAAAACTTGCGAGAGAAGGGCAGATCCTTGTGTGTGGTGATACATACAGCGAAGTGAAGGACATCGTCCGGGCCGAAAATATGGAGCCGGTTATGCTTAAGGGAATTAACAGGAAGATAGACATATATAATATCGTGGGATTGAAGAAGAAAACTCCTTGACATTTTCCGGATATTGGCTTAGATACAGCGTCACATCCGCCATGAAGCATATTTATATGACTGACGGATGTATCAGAATGTCACATGACGCGGGGTGGAGCAGTCTGGTAGCTCGTTGGGCTCATAACCCAAAGGTCAGAGGTTCAAATCCTCTCCCCGCTACCAAATAAAAAGAAGGGGTTACGAGAGAATCGTAGCCCCTTTATTTTTTTGTAATGAAGATGGTCATTATGCCTGCAAAAAAGGGGTGGGTATGTGAGCCCCCCCACTTTCGTTTTTCCGCTTCACGTGACAGGAATATAAATTTCCAGAAAAAATTTCCCAAGTAAAACCAGCAAGAAATGTACTGCATTTTTCTGCTTGGTTGTTTCTTCCTGCTATACGTAACAAAAAGCAGAAAGGAGGGTCAGACCTTTATTATTGACTGGATGCCGGGGGAAATTGATCTTGATCCCTGTCTGGTCTTGCGGTTTTCCCCGTTATCGGTTTTTATTTGTTAATGATTTTTTAATATATGTTATTACAAGCACTTACGTATCATATGATACACAAAAAAATTCTTGGTAATTTCAGGAAAAGGAGTATAATGATCATACAAAAGAGTTAACCGAGATTATCCGGAAATGTGCTTATACCGTTTTCATTTCCCGCGGTTATTCGCCGGAGGAATCTTTTCACAGTCACACGGACAGAACATTCAACCTATACGGTGCTTTTGTGCAGTTCAGAATATTTTTCTGGCGTTGCTGATCATATAAGAGAAAGGAGGTCAGCAGATGAAGAAAAAAAGATTTGAATTCACGGAGCTTGTAATGTTTCTCCTGTATCCTGAAGATTCAACAGATCGATATCCTGACACCTTCTTTACCCCGCATGGTTTCTCTGTTCTCCACGTACCTAAGTATCTTGAAGTGATGAAAACTCTCTTCTGGATGTTTATAGCCACACTGTTAGCAATAGTAATTTCTCAGTTCTGTTTGTGAGTGGCCAGGCAAAGATGTATAAAATACAGGATTAGCGTTATCTAAGAAAAAATGTAATTCAAAAATAGCGCGGGGGTAATTTTTACCTTCCAGTGAATAAAACTTTTGTTATTCCTATAAGAAAGGAGGTCTTCCATGCCAGTACAAAGATTAAAAGATTTTTTGGACAAACATCGTGTCAAATATGTTGTCATCACTCACTCACGGGCTTATACTTCTCAGGAAATCGCAATGTCAGCGCTCATGCCTGGGAAGGAACTGGCCAAAACGGTAATGATCAAGTTCGATGGTAGAATGGTTATGGCAATCCTGCCTTCCAGTTACAAAGTAGATCTTGATCTTTTGAGGGAAGCTACTGGAGCAGGAAAAATCGAATTAGCCAGTGAAAATGAATTTCAAGATATGTTCCCGGAATGTGAAATTGGTGCAATGCCACCTTTCGGAAATCTTTATGAAATGGATGTCTTTGTGGAAGAGAGTCTCACGGGAAATAAAACAATTGCTTTTAACGCAGGTTCACATACGGAATTAATAAAACTGGCATACAAGGATTTTACAAAACTGGTTGAACCAACCGTGATAAAATTCTCACACAAGACTTTTGCCTGAATCGACTATTCGAAATATATTGCATAGAACTGAGAGCGTATGCCGGAAAAAGTATGTCAACGAACTCTTCTAAGTTTTCATACTAAACACGGCATATGCCTTATCGCTCAGAAATAGGGAGAATTGGAGGGAGAGTCTGGTATGTGATTTGATTTTTTTACCGTAAAAACCCTTAATTGAAGCTCCCCGCAACAAGTTGCGGGGAATCTCCGACTGTTAAGGAAAATGTTTATTTTTTATTCGCTCGCTATTCAGTTCAAAAATGTAAATTTTTCTGAACACATCCAAGCATATAAGAATCCACAAATTATGTAAAGGGCCAGGGCGGACAAGATAACGGGTTCAAAACCATATTCGATGGCTATTAATACAGCTATAGAGCTGCCGATAACAGAGAAAAAACCGTTTATCCCCCAGGCCCAGGGAATAAGACTTTCCTGGGTTCTTCTAAGCTGACTGAGGCCGGAGGGAAAAGGTATCCCCATCGGTATGGCCAGGGGAGCAATCAATAAGCTGCAAATTATCATACGTAGCCATAGAGGTAAGTCTGATAAAATCCTTTGAAAAAACAGATCTGATTCCACGTAAAAGCTTCCGAAAGCAGCGATAACAACAATTGACAGCATCATGTGCCACCATTTGACATGTTGTAATTTTTCTCCAATAATGCATCCGATACCTGAATATACAAGAAAAGAAGTTATAACTACTGTTGCGGAAAACACGGGGTCATATAGATATTGGATAAATTGCTGGAGGAATGATATTTCCAGCGAAATGTAGGCAAGACCGAGCGAACCGAAATATATGAAGATAAGAATTATTCCCTTTGAAACCGGCCTTATTGTGTGAAGGGGGGCCAGGATAATTATCATACTGATTAAAAACAGTATGATAAGCCCTATCCAAACCAGGAGATATCCCCAATCCATGAAGGGTATTACCATTCGTCCCTCTGTTCCAAAATATTTCTTAAGAATTTCTATCTTGAAGGTACGGGAAAAGAAGGGTTTATTATCTGTGGCTGGCCGGATATAGAATGGATACTCGTTATAAAACTTTTCTTTTTCCTGGGATAAGAGACTTTTTGCGGCTATGAAGAAATAGCTTTCATCCATCCGGTTAATCCGGTTCGTTTCTTCCTTTTTTATTCCAAGGTAGTAGCAAAGATCACAGAGATTCCGGTTACAGAAATTCTGGGTGGCTTTGATTTCTTCCTGGCTGAATGTTCCATCTTTTATCAATAAGGTTACCACTTGCCAGCTTCTTATCACGATGAGAGATCTGGAAGCATTGCCAGGCCTTATAGCATCGAGAGCATCGATAGCCATGGCAATAAGCTTTATACTCTCTCTGGGAGGATTTTTTATCCATCGAGATATACTGATTATCCCCCCCGGGTTGAGCCGATTTAAGCAGGTTATAAGGGTCTCTGTGGTAAAAAGATAATTTTCGTTTAATGAATAAACCCCGGAACCGGCAGCATTGACCGATTCAAGAAGACTCATGTTAATAAGGTCAAATCGCTCCCTTGTTTTTTCAAGATACCCCCTTCCATCTTCTATAATGATATGGCATTGCTCAGGATTATAAATGTCTCCGCTGAAGGAGCTGTACTGATCCTGAAGCAGATGAACAATATCCCTGTTCATTTCAACAACGTAAATAGACTTTGCTCCATGGTATTTTGCATTCAGTATTTCTGTTCCCCCGCCTCCACCGATTATTAGTACTTTTGGTTCTGTTAGAAGTTTATAGGGAATAGCATTCGTCCGGCAGTCCATAAATCGGAGTTCCGCGACATTACCTGAAAATCTATTGATTGAACCCACTGTATTCCCATCCGAGAATAAACCTTTTTGTTCAGGTAGAGGATATGGACAGTTCAAGCTCAGATCAGGCAGGTAATGATATGCAGGACTGTCAATTACTGACACAAGTCCAAGCGGGCCAAACGTTTGATTTTCTATCCTGGAGTTTGTCAGATTTTCTGCCTGTGGAAGATCCTTAAATATGTTTATGGCAACAGGAGAACCATGGAGAAAGATAAAATAGAGTGGGAAGACAGATAGTAACGTTATCAGTGAAATTGCCTTCTGGATGTGTGTCCGGCTAACCGGAAAGGTGGCAAGAACCGTAACAACAGAAATCATAAGGATAATCTCGTAAGGTCCAAAATGAAAGAAGGTCGGAAGGATTAACAGTGGTCCCAGCCCGGATCCAAAGAGATTCGAAAAGTAGACCCTGTATATATGGCCCGGGTAGACTGAAAAACTAAGACCGATACATACGGCAGCCAAAAAAAACGGGACAAACATAGTCAGACATAGACAGGAAAATCTAATGATTTCACTCATCTGCCATACGATCATAAGGGGATTGAAGGCGATTAAGCGATTCAGATAAATATTTATCCAGATCGAGACAAGCATGAGAAGCGGAAGGCCATAAATAACCAGTGAATAATGAGCTTCCAGTCTTTTTCTGAATAGATAGATGAAGGTTCCACTTGCCCCAAACCCAAGCAATGCAACGCTAATGATCAAATGGGCGAAATGATACCAGTACTGTATGGAGAAAGTCTTGATCAGGAGGATTTCGTATGCAATCAGAGCGCCGGAAATAAGAAAGATAGAAACCTGAACCCGCTTTAATGGTGGCTGATCTATCATAATGCATCAATGTTTGCCCGTAAGAGGAACAAATCTTACGGGCATCACGTTTTGGGTGGGTATTTTTTCTTCATCTTCTTTTATGATCAAGACCAGATTTTGAGTCAGGAAAAACCCTCCAACTGGTATAATCATCCTCCCTTTTGTTTGTAGTTGTTTCAAAAGTGGAGGAGGGATGTGACCTGCTGCTGCTGTGACAATGATGGCATCGAATGGAGCATGCTCAGGCCAGCCATGATAGCCATCAGCATTTTTGACTTCCACGTTATTATAGCCTAATTTTTTCAATCGTCCAGTTGCCGATTCCGCAAGCTCCTGGATGATCTCGATAGTATAAACCTCTTTAACCAGACAAGACAAAATAGCCGCTTGATAGCCAGAACCAGTCCCAATTTCAAGTACGATATCATCCTTGTTCAATTTTAAGATTTCAGTCATATAGGCCACAATAAAGGGCTGAGAAATGGTTTGTCCATAGCCTATAGGCAGGGGACAGTCACCGTAGGCTTTTGAAACAAGTTCTTCCGGTACAAACAGATGTCTGTGAACAGATAACATGGCATTAATGACATCTTTATCCGTAACACCCCTTCTTTTGATTTGCTCATCTACCATTGATTTTTTCATTTTTATAAACTTTTTCTCAGTAGAATCATCTGAATATAAATTTTCCACCGTGCTAACTGCCAATGTAATAAATCCTATAATAAACGCCGACACTAGAATCCATGAAGTTTTTCTGGTTTGATTCATACAGTTTCTGCACCTGGAAACCCTCCCTTTAAGCATCGGGAAAGGCGCATCTCCTTTTTCCTGGCTTGTGTACGGCTTTGCTAAACAGAAGATATTATACTATTTTCGCCTTGGATATCATTAATTATTATCTCTTTTCTTGTCATTATCTACAAGGTTTAATTGAAACAGCGATTTTTATTGATCAGAAAAGTCCTGCTTTCTTGTCCAGTCTATGTATCCCGGCTGCAATAGCATCTCGAACAGCCTGGATATATTCGTTCGGACTGATACCGCGGTTGATTAGTTCGTCGTCGCGCGCCTTAAAGCACGGCCGATACTGGTCCATGATATTAACATAGGTGTTTTCTGAGATTCTTTTGGCCAGAAAGTGCATGATTTCCGGGGTGTTGGTGATATTATTTGGCATCACCAGGTGGCGCACTAAAAGCCCCTTCTTTGCAATGCCCCGGTCATCTAACTCCAAGTCCTCCACCTGTGAATGCATTTCAATAATGGCTTTCCGGGCTACTCTACTGTAGTCCGGGGCCTGGCAGAAGCGCTGAGCCCATTTCGCATCCCAGAATTTAAAGTCAGGCATGTAGATATCAAAGATTCCATCGAGAAGTTTCAAGGTATCCACCTTATCATATGATCCGGTGTTGTATACCAGGGGTATATTCAAGCCGTGTTCAATAGCAATCGGCAGTGCCTCCAGGATCTGGGGTACCACGTGGGAAGGGGTCACAAAATTGATATTGTGGCAGCCTTGTTCCGCCAGGGCAAGCATCATGGATGCGATCTGCTGTGGTGATACTTTCACTCCCTGGCGAAGATGACTGATATCATAATTCTGGCAGAAGGAGCACAGCAGATTGCAGGAGCTGAAAAAGATCGTGCCTGAGCCGAAGCGTCCTACCAGAGGGGCTTCTTCGCCAAAATGAGGTGAGTTGCTGGCGACCTTGGCATAGCGACCTGTTCTGCAAAAGCCGAGTTCGGAGCGGGTGCGGTCAACGCCGCACTCCCGCGGACACAAATCACAGTTTCTCAACCGCAACAGAGCCTTATCAATGCGTTCTTGTAATATTCCTCTGTGATGCAGGTCTCTATAAGAAGGTATCGGCATCAATGGAATTCCATTAGCGCTTGTATTTACCCATCAGTACGGTCTGATCCAGGATATGCCCCTCCATGGCCTTGAGCAGCTGTTTTTTTGAAATGCCGGCAGTCAAATTCAGCGTGCTGTCCAGTGCGTACAACCTGAAATAGTAGCGGTGCGTGCCACCGGGAGGGCAGGGACCACCATAGCCAATCTTGCGAAAGTCATTGATTCCATGAGTTCCGCCCGGGGCCGGATGCTTTTCGGGAGCTACCTGTTCGGGCAGGCTCGTAACATCAGGCGCAATGTCGTAGTGTACCCAGTGTACCCAGGTACCTGCGGGTGCATCCGGGTCATCGCAGATCAGGGCAAGGGATTTTGTGTCTTCAGGGATCTGATCCCAGGCAAGAGGTGGTGATACATTTGCACCATCGCAGGTGTATTTACTCGGGATCATGCCTTCATGGGTAAATGCTACACTGGTTAGATTCATGGTCTTGCCTCCTTCTGCCAGTAGTGTGGGCGCAGAGAAATTGATTGCCGGCAGACAGAAAGCTGCCAGCCAGATCAGAAAAAATATCCGTTTCATTCTAACCTCCCTATGCATAGCATACTAATCATTTTTACTTCATTTATCAACATCAATCCGGGAATTCACAGCTCCTTCAATAGTTCTTTCAGACGCAACGCATTGTGCGGGGCATATGCGCAACAATCATTGTCGAAATATACATAGGTTTCTCTGTCCCATTTCCTAATCCTGGCGGCCCAGGATTTCAGCTCTTCTTCTGAATAATTCGATGCATAGAGTTTTTGCGACCCGTGCAGGCGGATATAGATGAAATCCGATGTGATAGCTTCAAGATACGGATACCGGCCAGACGTATCAGAGATACACCAGGCAATGTTGTGCTTTTTAAGACAAGCCAGCACCTGTGCGTCTGTCCAGCTTATATGCCTGGCCTCAAGTGTGTAGCGGTAATCCGGAGAGAGATGCGTACAGAATGATTCCCATAC
>JAFDAI010000168.1 GCA_019313905.1 Deltaproteobacteria bacterium
GCCTGTTGCCGGAGTTTTGAGTTTCTTTTACAAAGATCAGGTTCTACCTTTTTACGCAGGATCACTATTCGAATATAGAAAACTGGCTCCAAATGATTTTATGTACTGGGAACTAATGAAACATGCATGTGAAAGAGGATTCAAGGTGTTTGACTTTGGAAGGAGCAAGATTGATACAGGCTCATATCATTTTAAAAGACATTGGGGATTTAAACCTGTTCCTCTTTCCTATCAATACTATCTAAACAGGATCAACGAACTTCCCAATCTGAGCCCGGCCAACCCAAAGTATCAGAAAAAAATCGAACTATGGAGGAAAATGCCATTTAAGGTCACAAAGATACTGGGTCCTCCTATTTAAGGTCACAAAGATACTGGGTCCTCCTATAGCAAAATATTTGGCATAAGGAAATCTGAGGTCTCACCACAGAGGCTCAGGGAGAAGTTTATTTTTTGGTCTCACCACAGAGACACAGAGTACACAGAGTTTATATCTTTTTTATCCAATCGGGAGACGACGATTGAATAAAAGAAACTGTCCCTTCAAGAGTCGCAACTACAACATCTTACGCCGCAGGCTGAGAATTTTTTGGTTGTCGTCATCTCCCGACAACCCAAAAAGATTTATCCTCTCTGTGCCTGGTTTATTGTAGTCAAGTTTTATTTAAAAAAATTAGCAGAAAATTATTATGTGCGAGAATGGGCCGCCATTAAGTTCGTCGGAGCGCATAATAATTTTTCTGCGGGTTATAAGCATAATATTACGCATTTGAATATCCTGTTTTTAGCTTTAGTCATAGAGATCGTCACCTTGCACATCCTGGTATTTGAGAGTCTCAACTGAGCCCTAACCTTGCTTTATCGGAAATAGGTGACGACGGGGAGCCGTAAAAGCTTTGCGAGAAGGTCGATAGTATCGCCTTAATGGCACGAATGATGGTCTCCCCATCTTCACACAATTTAAGCCGCTAATTTATAATGATTTTGCTTAGTGTAATTTTCTATATATACCGTGTTGTTACGGACAATGGCAAAAATAATACCCAGAATCTTTCTGGTAATAGCGATCAATGCCTTCATCTTGAGCATACCCCTGCCCAGCATTTGCTTATATTTCTCATGCATAATTCCAGTCGATTTGACCATATTAATGGCTGCAGAAAAAAGCAGCTTACGCATCATGGGACGGCCCCGTTTGGAGATCCGGCGCTGCCCTTTAAATTGGCCGGAGCTTATTTCAAAAAGATCAAGGCCTGCCAATTTCGTTATTTCAGAGATTGTATTAAATTTGTTAAAATTGCCTACTTCTCCTATCAAACCGGCAGCTGTTACATGCCCGATACCTTTAATGGACAATATACTGTGACTATAAGGAATCTGTTCCAGATGCTCAATCATCTGTTCTTCCAGGCTTTCAATATATCTGTTCTCATTTGCTATATTAGAAACAAGATGGCTCGTCTCCAAAATCACACTTTTTGCTATATTAGAAACAAGATGGCTCGTCTCCAAAATCACACTTTTTTTGCCTTCTGTAATTCCTGTAGATTGTTCTGCGGCATTATAAAGCTCTTCAGCCCGGTCTTTGTCAAACTTTCCACGGCCAATTCGCCTTATGATATCACTCAAATTCTCAATACCAATAGATGCAATACTTTCAGGATCAGGATAATTTTTAATCAGATACATGCCGGTCTTTGTGGATGGTTTAATAATACTGCCAAGTTCTGGAAATATCACAAAAACAAGATCCTGAAGCTGGTTATTCATAGCTGTTCTGCGCCCTATCGCCCGTTCTCTTGCATGGGTAAGCCTGCGCAGCTGTGCTGCAGCCCCTTCAGGCATTACAACCGTCAAAGAATGACCAAGCGAAATTACATCTGCGATCACGCGCGGGTCCTTTTTGTCAGTTTTGTTAGGAGAATTACCCGTAAGTTCTTTAATTCTTTTAGTGTGCATCGGGTTCACCTGAACCAGGTTAACCGGCTTCTTTCTCAAATAATTAGTTATCGGTTCCGCATATGGTCCTGTAGACTCAAATCCGATTACAACCTCGTCAAGCATGTGATCTTCTTTAAACCTGCAAAGTTTTTCCCAGAATTTTTTAAAGCTTTGACCGGTGTTATAAATCGGGAACGGTTTAATATCCTTATTTTTAGGAGTTCT
>JAFDAI010000089.1 GCA_019313905.1 Deltaproteobacteria bacterium
CCTCATACTATGTAGTAAATGGCCGGTCCTGCGCCAAGGTGCGTTTTGCGACGAATTGTATAATTATTTTTTAATAATTCTCTTACTTCAGAGTCGGGATCATCAAGGTCCCCAAAAACAAGAGCACCATTTGATGCTTCCACGCACGCAGGCATTTTACCAACTGCCAGCCTTTCAGCGCAGAAATTACATTTTTCAACCACGCCTTTCATTCTTGTTGGAAAGCCTTTATTTTCCTTCTCAATAAAAGGACGCGGGTCTCTAAAATTAAAACTTCTTGATCCATAAGGACATGCGGCCATACAGAATCTGCATCCAATACATCTGTGAAAATCCATCAGAACAATTCCGTCTTCACGCTGAAAGGTTGCCTTGGTCGGACAGGCCCTTACACAGGCAGGATTTTCACAATGGTTACAAAGAACAAGAAATGGTAAATGCTTTAGCCTGTCATCAACAAATTCGTGTTCCAAATCTGTAAAGACATGTTTAAACTCGTCAGTCCATATCCAGTTGATTTCGTGTCTTTTATTTGGAAGCTTCGGAATATTATGGATTTTGTTGCAGGGCTCAATAATCGGTTCCAGATCCTCTTCCGACTCAAATTTTCTTGTGTCGATAACCATGGCCCATCTTTTTGCTGTCAGCGCTTCCTGGTTTTTAAGTATTTCGGCTCCATGTTTTTCGCCATGAGCTTCAGACGAAGCAAATGCGTCCAGAACCGGCTTTGTCCCTAAACCAAGGGCTGAAATACCAGCTAATTTCAAGAAGCTTCTTCTGCTGTTTTCCATCACTTCTTCTCCTTTGGCGGCTCTATGTGGCAATCCCAGCAATAAGGTGTTACCGATGCATAATCGTGGCATTTATCACAAAAATCGGCCTTGTTGGAATGGCATCCCATACATGAATCATCTCCCGTGGAAAGACTCATATTAAACCTCTTGCCTTTTTCACTTATATAAACCCTGTCGGCTTCTCTGACAACAGAATCTCTCCAGGTATCGAGTATCTGCATGTGTTCAACCTTCATATACTCTTTCGGCTCAACACATTCTTTTGCAGCCTTTGCCTTGTCTGTCAGTTTTGGCTCAGGCACAGGAGATGCTTTTCCCAAATTATACCAAAAAGGAAATGTCAAGAATACAAAAAAAATGATTAAACCGGTGATGATTATGTTTTTATCATTCATCCGTTCCATCCTCCATTACTGAAATCACCTATTCTGGGCCTGTTCTCGGCCTATTCTCGGCCCGGGAAATCGGGTCGTGTATACCACTCATCGGGATCAACATCTTTTCGCAATATCGGTTCACCGCGCAGGTTTTCTGTTTTTTCTTTTTCTCCCGGTATAATCAATGCATTTGCTACCAGCTCTGAAATACCGCAGACATCCACTTCAGGAGCCCAGTAGCCCATAAGTGTGGGAAGCACTGCCCTGTCAATAGCGCATATACAGGCAAGTGTATTCACGCCGTGTAGTTCGTTTACATATCTTACTGCATTGCCTCTGGGCATGCCACCGGTCATCCTCAGCTCCATATCTTCTCCTGCGTTAAGGCCGGACCCGCAACCACAGCAAAATGTCTGTTCTCTTATAGTGTTTCTGGGCATTTCATAGAAATGATTACAAACGTTTTTGATGACATCCCGGGGTTCTTCAAGTATGCCGGCGCCCCTGGCAGGATTGCAGGAATCGTGAAAAGTAACCTTTAAACGATCGTTTCTGCTTGGATCAAGATCAAGCTTTTTGTGTTTGATAAGGTCTGAGAGGAATTCAGTAATATGAACCATCTTGGTAGCTTTTGCATTTTCAAACTTGGTGCCGGTTAATGGATTGACCGGTTCCTCGAGAAAATCGGCAGGGCCGTTCATGGTAACCATGTACTGGTTTATAACCCGCCACATATGCCCGCATTCTGCTCCAAGAATCCATTTTACCTTAAGCCTTTTAGCCTCAGCATACATCTTTGCGTTAAGCCTTTTCATGGTTTCATGAGAAGTAAACAGGCCGAAGTTTCCTCCTTCTGAAGCATATGTGCTCCATGTACAATCAAGCCCGTGAACCTCCCTTAAATAATGCATGAGTATCATGTATCCCATACATGTAAATGTCCCAGGATCGCCAAACACATCACCTGATGGGCAGATAAAAAGCAGATCCGCCCCTTTTTTATTAAAAGTCTGCTCCATTCTTACGCCTGTGACAGTTTCTATTTCGTCAACGAAAAAATCGAGCATATCAACAAATGCATGGGGCTGAATTCCCATATGATTGCCGGTTATAAAGCAAAAAGCCACCGGAGCCGCGATCCAGTCTATATTAAGACCTAAAAGATTAAGAAGCTCTCTTCCTATTATAGTAATTTCCGCTGTATCGATTCCATAAGGACAAAATACCGAGCAGCGCCTGCATTCAGTGCATTGAAAGAAATAATACCACCACTCTTTCAAAACATCTATGGTAAGCTCCCTTGCGCCGCCAATTCTTCCCAGAATCTTGCCTGCTTTTGTGAAATTATTTCTATATACCGAACGTAAAAGCTCAGCCCTTAAAACAGGCATGTTTTTTGGATCGCCGGTCCCGATAAAAAAATGGCATTTATCAGCACATGCTCCGCAGCGCACACAGATATCCATGAAAATCTTAAAGGTTCTATATTTTTCAAGCCGTTCCTTCATCCCTTCAAGAATAATCTCTTTCCAGTTTTCCGGCAACTGCCAGTCTTCATCCATGCAACTCCAATCTTTCGGATAGGGAGCATCCATATATTCGAGTCTGCTCGGTTTAGCAGCATAGCAATACATCCCCTCTTTGTATATTGTAGGGGTATCCATCCAGTCGGTTTTTGGAGGCAGATAACTTAATTTTGATGCTCTTTCTTTTGAATCTATCATTTCTGACTTACTCCTTTTCCAGTGGAAGTCCGGCTTCTCTCATTTTTTCCCTGAATTCATCTTCATACTCTTCATAAGTATGAACCTTAACAGGGTAATTCCACGGGTTGATATGCATTTTAGCGCGGGTATTGTTTGGCAGGTTTCTGGTGGGGCTCATAAATACCCCTGGCATATGCATGAGCTTGCTAAAAGGAAAATATATGAAAAGAATGCTGACAAGAAACAGGTGGATATAAAAAAGTACTCCTATACCATCCGGAATTGCAGGATGGAAACTTGCCAAACCCATTGCGAGTTCTTTAATATTCACAACATCCACCTTGGTAAAATAGCGCATGAGAATGCCTGTAATAGCTATGCTGATAATGAGAAAAAGCGGAAAAAAATCGGCGGCGAGGGAAATATATCTTACCTGTGGAAGATAGATTCTTCTTAGAACCAGAAAGGTTACAGCAGCCAGAAGAACTGCGCCTGACATGAAAAGCCCGGGCAACCCGATCTGGAAGAATCCGTCAATTTTTTCCAGCCATTGCAGACATACAGGCACGGGCTCAAGAAAAAACCGCAAATGCCTTATCAGCACGGTTAAGAAAGAATAGTGGAATGCCAATGCGACAAGCCATAACCATTTTTCCCATATATAGGAGATCTTAGGGCCCTGATTCAACCCCATCGACGTATTCCTGAACAACGAACGGAAAAACAGAATCTCCAGGGCCATCCGGATAATAACAGCGCCAGTGGTAAACGGGTTGTCTATTTTATTCTGTTTGATCCAGGGAAGTGATTTCTGCTGTCCGCATGTAGTGGGGATACGGAATGGAACCGGTGAACTGGCCCAGTCCATTACACGATATATAAAACCAATAATGAAAATCAGCACGGCAAGATAAGGTATAATGATACCAAACAAAACCTGAAGCCCTGCTGCCTCAACGCCAACATATGGAAGCAGAATTAAAACAATAACCGCTAAGAGTGAATACATATACTTTTTATTCATTTAGCATTACCTCGCTACTTAGTTTCACAGCGACTTTAATATAAATTCAGTTAAATATAAAAATAAAAAAATTAACATGCCTGTAAATTACAACTTGCTCAAACCCGGATTGAGAGCTTATTGAGCATTTTTCACTTAAAGCTTCAACTACCTTTACTTAGAGGTTCAACCTCAACATTATCTGATTGTAAAAAATTTATCACACCATCTGGTTTGCCGTCCGGAAGCTCAGATACTAAACCCGCTCTTTTAAATGCCCTGTAAACTCTTTCAGTAATAACTCGTTTAAAACTTTATTATCGAGGAGCTCTTTTTTTAAATTTTTTCTAACTGCTTCTTTCAGGGAAAAAACAAAGCCAACAGCTTGTGAAGGAGAAAGTATTACCTGAACGGCTCTTATCCTGATGATAGGGTCAAGGAGTTTTGTTATGGCAGCAGGATCCATGTCCATAACGAGCTCGTCAAAAAGAGGCCCCAGATTATACGAAATAGTGGTTCCCACGGGATTGGCAAAATGATCTTTCTGTTTTTTTAGAAATCGAGAGGTATCGGAGGGATAGGTATCAACGACCAGGTTAAACCAATGTTTTATAATTGCGGATTTTCTTTTTTCTAATAAATCTTTCAGCTTCATGCTCAGGACCGTTCCAAAAGTCTCAAATTATCA
>JAFDAI010000090.1 GCA_019313905.1 Deltaproteobacteria bacterium
ATAGAAGACCTCGTCTATGTCACGGGGATAGACATTGTAGCCGCCCGATATGATCATATCCTTCTTGCGGTCCACGATGTAAAAATATCCATCCTCATCCATCGTCGCGATGTCCCCCGTATAGATCCAGCCGTCCCTCAGGGTGTTCGCCGTCTCATCAGGCATCCCCTTGTAACCTTTCATGACCTGCGGCCCCTTGATAATAAACTCTCCAGGCTGGCCTACAGGCATGTCCGTCACGCCGTCATCCAGATCGACGATCCTGCAGAGCGTGTCGGAGATAGGAATTCCAACGCTCCCGATCTTGCGCACCCCACCCGCACACGGGTTTACATGCGTGACAGGCGCGGTCTCCGTCATTCCGAATCCCTCAACGATAACAGCCCCTGTGATCTTTTCAAAATCATTGATAACTTCGACCGGAAGAGGTGAGCCTCCGGAGAAACAACCCTTTATGCATCTCATATCCGTCTTCCTGATATCGGGATGGTTCAACATTCCTATATACATGGTCGGAACAAGGGCCATGAAGCTGGGTTTGAATTTGGCGATGGTTTCCAGCAACGGTTCCGGCTGTGGTTTGGGAACCAGGATGTTAACCCA
The DNA here is from genome assembly GCA_019313905.1 of Deltaproteobacteria bacterium. Classification (GTDB taxonomy): domain Bacteria; phylum Desulfobacterota; class Syntrophia; order Syntrophales; family UBA2210; genus UBA2210. The sequence goes on from JAFDAI010000090.1 coordinate 604, forward strand.
TCCCCTGTACGCGGAAAGGTTTATGCCCACAGTCAGGCCGAAGGAATGGAAGAAGGGGGGCGACACCAGTAATCGTTCTGTCCCTTTGTTAAATGTGGGAAACCACGCGGCCAGGTGCTGCACCTGTTTGCTCAGGTTGGCGTGGGTGAGCATAACCCCCTTGGAAACCCCTGTCGTGCCGCCGGTATATTGATACATGGCCACATCTTCAAAATCGAGCTTCACGGAAGGTGGATTGGGGGCATATTTCTCGATACATGCCTTCCATTTATAGACATCCGTTGCCTCTTTAACATCCGCGGCAAGTCCCTTTTTCTTTCCTACCAGGGGGAATAAAATGCTCTTGGGAAAGGGAAGATAATCCCCGATGGAGGTATAAATAATCTCTTTGATTTTTGTCTTCGGACGAAGATCAATCATCCGGTTTCCGAGAAGATCGAGGGTTATGAGCACCTTTGAACCAGAATCGTTAAACTGATGCTCAAGCTCGACATCCGAGTAGAGGGGATTATTCATGACCGCTATTCCCCCAACTTTCAGAATGGCGAAGTAGGCCGCGACACAGGGAATCAGATTGGGCAGAAGTATTGCGACGGCGTCCCCTTTTTTCACGCCGAAGTCCGTAAGGCAGGCGGCAAAACGATCCACCATCTCCTTGAGACCCTTATAGGTCAACTTATATCCCTGAAAAATAAGCGCGTCATTTTCGGGCAAATCACGGGCCGACCGGTCAAGGAAATCCGGCATGCACATTTTCTCATAATCAGCAAATGCCGACACCCCCTCTTCATACGATTTAAGCCAGGGTTTGTCCTCGTACTTGATTGCATCTGCCATAAGTTCCTGCCCTCCTTTAAGTTAAATTGTTAAAAAACTGAAAAATACGCCGTTTCGATCGAATATCATGTCATGCAACCCGCTATTTGCGTTGTCTTCCCCCCCCCTATTTTTACAACATCAATGCCCTTAATACTTTTTCCGAAAAAGCCACAAAAAACCTTTTTTACCCGTGAACCGCTAACTGTAAACCGGAAAAAGGCATCCCGTTCCAGAGGATCGGGATGCCTGATCAATTACACTGACTAAATCTTTTAATCCGTCCCGGCAGGGGGGGCTTCAATGAATATATGTTTTAAGAGCCTGTCTTAAGCATGCTTGTCTTTTCCATCACATCTTCCGCTTCAATGATGATTCGATCAATCAATTCCTGACATGTCGGAATATCTTCGATGCCGCCGCAGCACTGTCCCGCAAACAGTATTCCACCATCTATATCACCATCCATGATGGCCATCATGTGCTTCATATTGCAGGCGGCTTGACGGGCCAATACCCAGACAGAGTGTCCCTCCTCTGCCGTCATCATATCCATGGCAGTCTTGACAAACTGACCGGGAGAAAGGTTAAGTATCCGCTTTAACAGCAAAGCACCCTTTATCGAATCTATGAGAGGGAACCCCTTTTTTACCATTGCTTCGGCTTCTTTTGTTTTAAGCACTCTTCCAGGCATTCCGTCAAAAACATTGCCATATAAGGTATCCTGTTCAGATGCACCAATACATAATTTTTTGAAGCTATCATGTACCATGCTTTCTTTTGTTATCATAAATCTGCTTCCCATCGATATGCCGTCGGCTCCCAGGGCAAGAGCTGCGGCAAGCCCTCTTCCGTCATAAACCCCCCCGGCCGCTATGAGGGGGATATTTACGAGGCGGGAAACTATGGGTATTAATACCATTGATGTTGCATCCGCACCGTGAGCCGCCGCTTCATATCCCGTAATTATAAGAACGTCACATCCTGCTTCCTCGGCTTTTTTCGCGTGTTTTGCCAATGCTATCGTTCCCATAACCTTTCCACCATAGGCGTGAACCTCATCAATGAACCAGGGTTTGCCAAGGGAGTAGTTGACGAATGCAACTTTTTCCTCAATGGCTATCTTTATGTTATCCTTTGCCCCTGGACTAACAAGAATTTGGTTGATTCCGAAAGGTTTGTCGGTAAGGCTTTTGATTTCTCTGATATTTTCTCTTGTTTCTTCCGGCGTGCAACGAGCGGTGGCGAAAATGCCCAATCCTCCAGCATTGCAGACCGCCGCTACCAGATTCGGCTCGGTAATCCAGTTCATCCCCGCTAACATGATAGGGTGTCTTATTCCAAATAAATCAGTCATCTTTGTTTTTAACACGGTACTTATCTCCTTATTGTTGTATTAACTCCAATATCAATATGTAATGATACACCTTTTGAAGTATGGCAGCGATTCATGGCAGAAACGAGTATTCATGGGACTGTCATTGTAAATTGTGAAAATCTTGTTATTGCAAAGGACAATCAAATAGTAACAATAGGCAACTCCTCTACTGGGCAAAATAGCAGATATTGCTATCCCAATATATCCCGTGCAATGATCATAAGTTGAATTTCGTTTGTTCCGCCTCCTATTTGTTGTAATTTTGCATCACGCATCATCCTTTCGACGGGAAACTCCCTAGTATAGCCATAACCACCCAAAATCTGTACGGCTTCCATTGTAATCTTCATAGCAACCTTGGAAGTGTATAGTCTCGCATATGAGGCTACTAGATTCATTTCCTTGTGTAATCCCATATCGGCCATTCTTGCACCCTTGTATGTAATAAGGTGCGACAACTCAATGCCCATAGCCATCTCGGCAAGTTTGGCTTGAATCAGCTGAAAAGAAGCAATTGGCTTGCCAAACTGAACCCGCTCTTTTGCGTATTTTAGCGCGCAGTCATAAGCACCTCTTGATAATCCGAGAGACTGGGCGCCCATGAGAATTCTTTCAGTATTCAATCCACTCATCAAAACTAAGGCTCCCTTATTCTCGCCCCCAAGGAGGTTTTCTTTCGGCACCTTACAATCATCAAAGATGAGCTCACCGGTGGGAGACCCGCGCCAGCCCATCTTTTCAAACTTTTTGCCTCTCGAAAACCCCGGAAAGTCCTTCTCAACGATAAAGGCAGAGACTCCATGCACCCCCCTTCCCATATCGGTTTTGGCATAAACGACGAAGATATCACCTACAGGACCGTTTGAAATAAACGTTTTGGATCCATTCAGTATATAGTAATCTCCCTTTTTGTCAGCACGGAGTTTCATAGACATAACGTCAGAGCCTGCAGATGGCTCGGTCATGGCAAGGCCGCCGATCTTAGTTCCATCGCAAAGTGGAGGGAGGTATTTCTTCAATTGACTTTTATTAGCGTTCCTTCGAATATTATCGATACAGAGACAAGTATGGACGCCCCATACCCCAGAAGTTGAAATACAAGCATGTGCGAGCTCTTCCATGACGATAAACATCTCCGTATATCCTACCCCTGCACCACCATATTCGGCAGGAGCGGTAATACCCAAAAGTCCCAAGTCTCTCAATCGATTAAAGTTCTCCGTGGGGAATCTCTCTTCCCTGTCGATTTCATACGCCATAGGCGCTATATGTTTTTTTGCGAGACTTTTTATCGAGTCTCTCAACATTTGCTGCTCGTCTGTAAAGTCCATTATTATATAACACTCCTT
>JAFDAI010000051.1 GCA_019313905.1 Deltaproteobacteria bacterium
GAAATGACCCGAAAAGTGGTAAACTTTCCTCCGGAATGGGTGGCAGGTTTCACCCGGAATCAGTGGCAACTTTGTTCCGGAATGGGTGGCAGGTTTGGGCCGGAATCTGCACTTTCCGGTAGAGGCGGTCGTCCCTGATGGTTTTGAGGGCATGCCCCACCTTATAAAAAGCCTTCAGGTTTTTTTCGATGATTGCTTCATTCTTTTGCAATTCAACAGACACAACAAAGGGGATTTTTATAAAATGTAGGCAGATTACTACATAAACCCTCCAACCCTCCGGGGCATATATTCCACAACTTTCCTTGTTGTGAATTTTGATGGGACTTGATAGGGAAAAAGGGGCTTTTTCTGTCCTTTCCTGTCTTATAGAGGACAAACCGCAAAAACAGAAAAGGGGTGGCAAGTATCTGTTTTTACTCGCAACCCCTTAACTTTATTTGGAGGCGGCAACCGGACTCGAACCGGTGAATAACGGTTTTGCAGACCGCTGCCTTAGCCACTTGGCTATGCCGCCAAAAACTGGAGCGGGCGAACGGATTTGAACCGTCGACTCTAAAGGCCTTCTACTAATAAAATAAGTCCCGATTGTCAATGAAAACTTTTAAATATCGCCAGTTAAAATCGAAAGTGAGTCGCTTAGAAACGGAAGAAGAAGTCAAGGAATGGATCGTCAAATTTCTTCTGAGCCTTTTTAAAGCGATAACCGATAGATGTTACCCCTATACCGAGAAGGATGAGCACGGATGCTACTATAATCGACAAGAGCGGGGGATAAACAGCTATAAGGATACCTGCAACAATCAAGATTATTCCTGGAACCATTTTACACCTCTATTCCAAGTTTTTTACGGCATTTTTAATACGCGTGATACCTTCCCGGATGTTTTCCATCGACGTGGCGTAAGAGAGACGTATATGATCATCGCTGCCAAAAGCGATGCCTGGAACCACCGCAACATTTGCGGCATCAAGAAAATATTCCGCGAGAGATGCCGAGTCTGATACCATCTTACCATCATAAACCCTTCCATACAATGAAGACACATCGGGGAAGGCATAAAAGGCCCCATCGGGGTTCATACAACTTATACCTTCTATCCTGTTAAGGGCATCTACGATATAGTCACGCCTTTTACCGAATTCTTCAACCATTTCACCTATTGCGCCCTGATCTCCATTCAGCGCCTCAACCGCGGCTTTCTGGGAGATTGATGTCGGGTTTGATGTATTCTGGCTTTGAATCTTTGTCACCGCTGAAATGATATCTTCCGGGCCGGCGGCATACCCTATCCTCCACCCCGTCATGGCATAAGATTTTGAGACACCATTGACAACAATCGAAAGCCTTTTTACGTCTTCACTGACCATGGCAATACTGGAAAAGGGAAACTCATTATATATAATCTTTTCATATATCTCATCCGAGATTACAAGTATGTTCTTTTCGACTATAACTTCCGCAAGCGCCTCTAACTCCGCAAAAGTATATGTTGATCCGGTTGGATTGGAGGGACTGTTCAAGACAAGAGCTCTCGTTCTTTTGTTGATCGCTCCTTCAAGCTGATCAGGGGTTATCTTGAACCCGTTCGCCTCTCTTGTTTCAAGAATTGAGGGAACGGCGCCTGAAAGCAGAACAATATCCGGGTAGGAAACCCAGTAAGGCGACGGAATAATAACCTCATCACCTTCATCAAACAGGGCTTGTGCAAGGTTGTAAAGTACGTGCTTCGCTCCGCAGGATACAACTATCTCCGATTTTTTATATATGAGCTGATTGTCGCGCCGGAATTTTTCAATAATGGCGTCCTTAAGCTCGTCTATCCCCCCTACAGGGGTATATCTGGTAAATCCATCTCGTATTGAGCTGACAGCCGCTTCCCTGATGTTTACGGGTGTGTCAAAATCCGGTTCTCCGGCGCCGAAACTTATAATATCCCTCCCCTCCGCCCGGAGCGCGTTTGCCTTTGCGGTAATGGCAAGCGTTGGTGAAGGTTTTATTCTTTCCACTCTTTTCGCGAATTTCATACCATTTTTCCTGTCTTCACAAATATCTATGCCGTTATCTTCCCGAATTATTGATTTTCATATCCGGAAATTTTTCTTTAAGTCTTTTTAGAACAACATCGGGAACCAAACCCTTTACAGACCCTCCCAGACCAGCTGCTTCTTTTACGATACTCGAATTGCAATAAAACCACTTGGATCCGGTCATCAGGAACACTGTCTCTATATTTCTCCTTAATTTCCTGTTGATAAGGGCCAGTTGAAACTCATACTCAAAATCAGACATGGCCCTGAGTCCCCTTAATATACAGGATGCCTCCGATTTCTTAACATAATCCACAAGAAGACCGGAAAAAGAATTAACCTCAATCTTGGGATTATCCCCAATGACCTCTCTAATCATGGAAATCCTCTCTTCCACGGAAAACAGTGTCGTCAACTTGTTTGGGTTATATCCAACAAGGACGATTATCTTGTTAAATATACCCAGTCCCCTGTTAATTATATCCACATGACCGTTTGTTATGGGATCGAATGAACCAGGATATACCGCTGATTTTCCCATTTTTCTTACCCCTTCCCCTTTACATTCTTGGTTTCAAAAAAGATATTACAGTATCTCCATACCGTCTTTGGTCTGTCAGAACAAGCTCATTGCCGGCCACTATATCTTCTCTGAAGGAGTGCTCCACAACCAGAACACCATCCCCTGAAATCAGACTGGTTCCCCCCAGCAGATCAATGGTTTTTGACGCCAGCCCTATGTCATAGGGAGGATCGGCGAAGACAACATCAAACTGCCGCCGGCGTTCCGACAAAATGCGGATTCCCTTTTCCGCAGCAGAGACAATCACTTCAGAGGACTCTTCAAATCCACACAGATTAAGGTTTTTCTTAAGCTCCACTGCATGAAGTGACTCTCTCTCAATAAACACAACCCCGGCGCTATCCCTGCTGAGAGCCTCAATACCTACACTACCCGTACCCGCAAATATATCCAGGAATAACATTCCCTCCATGGATGGAAGAATATCAAACAGAGACTCCCTGACCCTGTCGGAAGTTACTCTGATCTTTTCGCTCTTCGGTGCGTATATCTTCCTGCCCCGGGCGCGTCCTCCAGTTATTCTCATGTATCAATCCAAGTAATTCTCTTTTATGAGTATTTCCGCTATCTGTACTGCGTTCAGGGCGGCTCCCTTTCTTATATTATCGGCTACAATCCACATATTTATCCCGTTCGGAATAGATTCATCTTCTCTGATTCTCCCGACAAAGGTATCGTCCTTCCCTGCCGCATTGCTGGCAAGTGGATATTCCGACAGATACGGATTGTCTATTACGATGACTCCCGGAGCGTTTGAAAGTATCTCTCTCACTTCACCCGGGGTGATTTTCCTCTCCGTCTCGATGTTAACGGATTCCGAATGGCCGTAAAAAACCGGCACTCTCGCTGTCGTAGCGGTAATGGCTATGGAGGGATCTTTAAGAATCTTCCTGGTCTCATTGACCATCTTCATTTCTTCCTTTGTATAGCCGTTATCCAGAAATATATCTATATGGGGAAGACAGTTGAACGCTATCCGGTGCGGATACACTTTTGTTTCGACCTCTCCCAGGGTCAGGAGTGCTTTTGTCTGTTCTACTAATTCTTCAATAGCATCCTTACCGGTGCCTGACACTGCCTGATACGTGGACACCACTATGCGTTTTATCCCGACCGCATCATGAATAGGCTTTAGCGCCACAACCATTTGTATGGTTGAACAGTTTGGGTTCGCTATAATTCTCTTTGAACCATATGCGCCGATATCTTCAGGATTTACCTCTGGGACAACCAGGGGAATGTCCGGTTCCATTCTGAATGCGCTGGTGTTATCTATAACCACACAGCCTTCCTTCGCCGCCACGGGCGCAAACCGCTGGCTGATGCTTCCCCCGGCCGAAAACAACCCTATCTCGACCCCTTTAAATGAATCCTCATTTAAAACCTTGACCGGGTAATCTTTCCCCCTGAAGGTCAGTTCTTTGCCCAGTGAGCGTTCTGAAGCAAGGAGTGTAATCTCTTTTACCGGAAAATTCCTTCTTTCCAACGTGCTTATCATCTCTGTTCCGACAACTCCTGTCGCACCCACAACTGCAACGTTATATTTTCTCATGCGAAATTCCTTTTCAGTTCATTATAGAGAAAGCCACAAGTTTCCCTGTGGCTCAGGTACACATTCTACCGGGTTCATGGTTTTGAGCGAAGAAGATGGACTTTTTACGGGTCCATCAACTCTGGTACTTGAATCCTTAACTCCTTGAACCTTTCTTTGTAGTTTTTTAGCACTTCACTCGAATCCTCGAATCCTTGACCCCTTTGGTATTAATTATAGATAACACACTTATTTTGCCTTAATTAACTACAATTAATCGGGAGATCATCTTTATATTCTATGATGATATCTTTCCATTCTTTTCTGATTCTGTTTCTTCGCAATCTTAAACAGCACCCACAGAGGACCGGAAAGACTGTAACCGAGAGACAGTACAAAAAGCATAATATGCGGCTCAAGCACAATTACAATCAGTACAAATATGATCAGAACAAAGGTCATAAAGGGCTTTCTCGAAAAGAAATTCAGGTTTTTGAAACTATAGTATTTTATGTTGCTTACCATCAGCAAAGACAGGGCAACGGTACCCACCAGAACAGATACGTGATTAAACTGCCCCTCCCCACCCAGATAATGGACGAAGAGGACAGTCGTAGCAATGACAACCGCGGCTGCCGGAATGGCCAGGCCGTTGAATACCTTGCTGTTTATAATATCGATCTGCACATTGAACCTTGCAAGCCTTAGTGCTCCGCATACCACAAAGAGAAACGCGGCAAGCCATCCATATCTTCCAAAGGATATGAGCGCCCATGAATATGCAAGAATAGCCGGTGCCATACCAAACGCAACAAGATCGGATAGAGAATCATACTCGGCGCCGAATTTACTGGTCGTATTTGTAACTCTGGCGATCTTTCCATCAAGACCATCCAGGATACAGGATATTATTATGGCAATGGCTGCCTTCGGAAAATCTCCCCCTATTGAAGCTATTATCGAATAAAACCCGAAAAAAAGGCTCGCCGTTGTGAAAAGATTAGGCAGGATGTAGATACCCTTTTTCATATTGTCACGACTTATCCTTGGATTTTTCTTCATATCAGATATCCTATTCTGGTTTCTCCAGCTCTGACTTTGTCTCCAACCTTTACGTGGATTGTGGATCCGAGAGGCATAAAAACTTCGAGGCGTGAACCGAATTTGATGAGCCCGAAACGTTCGCCTTTCTGGATCTCCAAGTCTTCTTTAACCCAACAAACTATTCTTCTTGCAATTATTCCCGCTATTTGTATGGTAAGTATCTGTCTCCCATCCACCGTTTCGATAAGAACTGAATTCCTCTCATTCAGCGCTGACGCTTTGTCAAGATTAGCGGGGAAAAACTTGCCTTTCCTGTAACTGATTTTTTTTACAGTACCGGCACAGGGTGCCCTGTTCACGTGGACATTAAAGATGTTCATAAAAATGCTCACCTTTATGACTTCCCCTTTCAGCATCTCTTCTTCCACTTCTTCTATCTTTATAACTCTGCCGTCTGCCGGTGATATCACGGCCTTCTCGTCTTCAGGGGTCACCCTGTTGGGATTACGAAAAAACCACAGCACAAAAAGAGTGACGGCAAGGAAGAAGACACCCGCCCACATAACTTTGAGGCATATCAACACTATCGCCAGAACAGCGAGCGGTATAATGAAGAAAAACCCGTCAGGGGCAATAGGAAAAGTTTTATTATTCATAGAAATACTACCGGCTTCAAATCACTTCTTTTTGTCAGGCACACCGGGACACATCAGCCAGTCCGGTTTATATTAGATAAAAAAGCCTGTGTCAACACATTCACACAAATCAAAAGGCTTTTGCATATTGTAAAGACTGTCAGTTCTTTGTCGCGTAAGAAGCACGAAGATAATCAGGAGTCACAGTCATTATATCTGATATATCACCATCATAAAACTTCTTCAGTCCTAAAAGACCCACTGCATACGCCTTTACGTGGTTAAGGTGTGGGGGTATAAAGAACGATCTGCCCGGCAGTGCGCCTCTGACAGTATCACGATATTTTTCAGCTCCATTACCCAGAAATATGACTTCTCCATCCATTGAACCGAGGAATTCTTCCGGGCATACAACACATTCCGTCACTGTTTTTTCATATATCCCGGTTTCGGAAGGGGCATAGAGTGCCGCATATACTTCTCCCCTTCCGGCATCCAGCATGGGGCATACATTAACATCTTTAAGGTGGAGATTCGGAACGTTCAGGACAAGCGCGTCGAGGGTGCAGACTCCAACAGTCGGTTTTCGCAGAACAAATGCCAGCCCCTTAATGGTGCTCGCACCCACCCTCAATCCCGTAAAGGAACCTGGACCTACGGTAAAGGCAAACAGATCTATACCCGAAAAGGGCATCCTCTGCTCTGTCTTGATTCCCACGGAGGCAACCAGCCTCTCAATTGCCGGCAGGAGTGTTTCCGCATGGTTTTTCCCGCTGTTCATGAAAAGCTCGGCCAGGATACTGTCATCCTCAAGCAGCGCAACGCTCGTTGTTCCGGCAGAGGTATCAATAGCTAATGTAATCATGTTTAATTTCGAGTTTCGGGTTATCTTGCCGTTGTGTTTCTGGTATTCAATTACTTAGTATTCGAGCTATGTCATTATAGAAGACAAATATCATCAGGAGTATCAAAAGGAAGAATCCCACCTGTTGTGACATCTCCTTCCACTTCATGTTAACTTCTTTACCCGTAACGGCTTCTATCAGGAAAAAGCAAAGATGCCCGCCGTCGAGCACAGGTATGGGCAGAAAATTCAAGACCCCCAGGTTTACGCTTAACACCGCCATCAGAAATATAAAGGGCAATATACCCTTACGGACCTGGGAACCTGCCATTTGCGCTATCAGTATCGGTCCGCCCAGTTCTTTTGGAGAAACAACGCCCTGTATTATTTTGACAATACCGAGACATGTGAGCTTTGTCCACCCCCATGTTTGCTCAACTCCCGTATAAAGTGCACCCACCGGGCCCTGTTTTACCATAACTGTTTTATCGGAAATACCTATTCCTATTCGATAGGTATTGATCTCTTCACCAAAAATATTTTTCGCTTTTACCAGTTTTGGCACCACGGACAGATCGAAATTTTTGTTTCCCCGCTCTATCACAACGGTGAGCTCTTCGCCATTGCTTTCACTTATCGCGCTCACCAGTTCCGACCAGCGCGAGATTTCCATGTCATTTATTGCAATAATGTCATCCCCACTCCGCATACCCGCTTCAAACGCCGCGCCATCTTTCTGTACGTCTCCAATCCTGGACGTGGAAACTGGAACCCCGGCAGCGTACACTACGGCAAAAGCAATGATGGCAAAGAGGAAATTGGTCAATGGACCCGCCGCCACTATCGCCATCTTCCTCAACGCGGTCTGTTCCTGGAATGACCGTTTTTTATCTTCCGGGGGCAGATCTTCCTCATTTTTCGATTCACCCAACATCTTTACATACCCTCCAAGCGGTATCGCAGAGAGTACGTATTCCGTTTCTCCAATCTTTTTACCGATCAACCTGGGGCCAAAACCGAGCGAGAATTTCAGAACACCCACTCCGAAGAACTTTGCCACGGAAAAGTGACCCAGTTCGTGAACAAAAATCAACACTCCCAACAGAATTATCACTGATACAATACTTAAACCCATTAAGATATCATCCTTTTCTCAATAACTTCTCTGGCCCTGGCACGCCCCCGGCAGTCCGCATCAAGGACATCCTCAACCCGGTTAATTTCTTTTGTCCGGTGGGAATCAAGAACCTCTTTTACAATGAGAGCAATATCCACAAATCGTATTTTCCCCTCTATAAAAGCCCCCACAGCCACCTCATTTGATGCATTCAGAGCCGCCGGTGCTGATCCGCCCTTCCCGGCAGCCGCATACGCAAGCTCCAGCGCGGGAAACTTACCAGAATCAGGAGACATAAACTCCAGAGCACCGACAGAACACAAATCCAGTGTTTCCACTGCTCCCTGTAATCTTTCAGGGTATGAAAGAGCGTATGATATGGGGCCTCTCATATCGGGCACTCCCATCTGGGCTATAACAGAACCATCAATATATTCCACCATCGAATGTACGATACTCTGCGGATGCACACAAACATCTATTTTATCTATATTCATATCAAACAGCCATCTGGCTTCTATGATTTCAAGCCCTTTGTTCATCATGGATGCAGAATCTATGGTAATCTTCCTGCCCATTTCCCAGTTTGGATGTTGAAGGGCATCGTCAAGGCTTATAGATGCAAACCGCTCCAGGGGAAGATTTAAGAAGGGTCCTCCAGAAGCTGTAAGTACAAGTCTCTTTACTTCTTTTTTATTATGACCCTTCAAACACTGAAAAATTGCGCCGTGCTCACTATCAACAGGAATAATATTCACTCCTCGTGATGCGGCCCTGGCGATGACCAGTTCCCCGGCCATAACCATCGTTTCCTTATTGGCAAGCGCGATGTCTTTTCCAGCATCAATGGCTTCAATCGTCGGAGGAAGTCCCGCCGCACCTGATATGGCCGACACGACCATATCCGTCTTTTTCCATGAAGCAACTTCCCTGTATCCGCTATCACCCGACAGTATCTTCGGCACAACAGGGTATCCGAGCATTTCACGTAACTTGCCGGCATGTTCGTCATCAATAACGGAGACAATCTCCGGCCCGAATTTGTCTATTTGTCTCTTGAAAAGCGAAAGATTTCTGCCTGCGGCAAGAGCAACCACCTTAAATCTGGAGGGATTTCGAGCTACGATATCAAGAGTATTCACTCCTATAGAGCCTGTTGATCCCAAAATGGATATATTTTTCATGTAATCACTAACACATTATAATAATATACGAAGGGAATCATAAAAATAAGTGAATCCAGACGATCCAATATTCCTCCATGGCCCGGGAGAAGAAAACCGGAATCTTTAACCATGGAAGTTCTTTTGACGGCCGATTCGCAAAGATCTCCCAACTGACCGATAATACTTCCCATAAAACCCAGGATTATCGCATGAACAATAGAAAGGTCATGAAAGAACAGTACCTTGAACAACAAACACACGAGGACAGTGCCGACTATGGAACCGATTGCTCCTTCTACTGTTTTTCCCGCGCTGACCGCGGGTATCAATTTGGTCTTTCCCAGGGATTTTCCGGCATAAAAAGCACTGCTGTCGCCTGCGAAGGCGGCAACAATAACGAAAAAGACCCAGGTAATACCATTTTCAGAGCATCTAAGAAGGATAATATATGATATAAGCAGTGGTATATACATAAAGCCAAACACAACACGGGCAAGCGACGCAAGCTCGGCTAAATCATCTTTCGCCCTCAAAAGAAAAAGCAGAAATACTATGATAAATGAAAAGGTAACCGTGGCAAACATCAGCTGTAACCCACCCAGATATGCCGAGAGGGGTATCAGAAAAGCCAGTACCAGTCCTTCGGTTTTTTCCCAGTAGTATTTTCCCTTAAAGATCATGGAATTGTATTCGAATACACCCCCTGCAATGACCAGGGTTATAAGTATGGAAAAGATCAGAGGAGAGCTGTACACAATAGCCACAATTAGTAAGGGTATCGCTATAATTCCTGTAATCCATCTTTTTACATGGGAGTTCATAACACTATTCCTTCGATAATTGATCGCTTATCAACCCGAAGCGTCTTTCTCTTCGCTGATAATCCATTATGGCTTCTATTAAATCATCCCTTGAGAATTCCGGCCACAAGACATCTGTAAAATAAAGTTCCGTATAGGCCAATTGCCATAAGAGAAAATTGCTCAGCCGGTATTCCCCGCTCGTCCTTATCAGCAGATCCGGATCAGGTATATTCGCGGTGTGCAGGTAACCTGAAAAAAAGTCTTTCGTAATCGCGTTTTCATCAATATCAGTCGATTTACTATCCCTTAATATCCTTTTCGCCGCGTCGACGATCTCGTCTCGTCCACCATAACTCAGGGCAAGATTCAGGACCATCCCTCTGTTTTCTGATGTTTTTTCCATTACATCTAAGAGTACATCCTTGACTGTTTCAGGAAGTTTGCCGGTATCTCCTATCGTGATTAGTTTTATGTTGGTTTTTTTCATCTCCTGAAGTTCCAGGCGGAGATATTCTTCAAGAAGCGACGACAATGCCCTTACTTCATTTTCCGGACGCTGCCAGTTTTCAATCGAAAATGCGTAGAGGGTAAGATATTGTATGCCCAGCTCACGACAGGTTTTCACCACAAGGCGAACCGACTCGGCTCCTTTCTTGTGACCCATTATTCTATTCAACAGGTTTTTCTTTGCCCATCTGCCATTACCATCCATTATAATGGCTATATGACGTGGGAGTTTCTCCTTGATAATTCTATGCATATATCTTTTCCCATTTCGAAACCAAGTACCACAGCACCCCTCTATTTTCAACAGGTATCTTCAGGTGACAGCCCCTAACCCGCACATAAAAAAGGGGCCCGCAGGCCCCTGTTATTCGCTATTGGGTGTTTTTATACTATACCTCCATGATTTCCGCTTCTTTGTCGGTGAGGATTTTGCCTATCTTATCTATGTAATCATCGGTTGTCTTTTGCACTTCTCCCTGGTGATCGTGCATATTATCCTCTGATATATCTCCGTCGGTTTTCAATTTCTTGAGATCACTGTTGGCATCTCTTCTCGCGTTTCGGAGCCTCACTTTGTACTCCTCTGCCATCTTCTTTACGACTTTTACAAGCTCTTTCCTTCTTTCTTCTGTAAGGGGAGGAATGCTAATCCTGATAACCTTGCCGTCATTATTCGGAACTAGTCCCAGCTCAGACTTCTGTATGGCTTTTCCGATGGCATCTATCGCCCCCTTATCCCATGGAGAGATAAGAATAAGCTGACTTTCCGGGGTGGAAAGGGTGGCAACCTGATTGAGTGGCGTCATGACTCCATAATAGTCCACCTTGATACCATCAAGAAGCGCTACGGACGCCCGGCCCGTACGCACTTTACTAAACGACCTTTCGAGAGATTGTATATCTCCGTCCATGGTCTCTTTTAATTGTTCAAATATCAGATCTGTCATTTTTCACCCCCTACAATTGTGCCTATAGGTTCCCCACAAACAACGCCCCTGATATTTCCCGTCTTTTCAAGGTTAAACACAACAAGGGGAAGGTTGTTGTCCCTGCACATGGAAACCGCGGTCGAATCCATTACCTTAAGATTTCTGGTTAACACCTCGGTATAACTTATTTTACTAAACATTCTGGCATCTTTTTCTTTTACGGGGTCTTTGTCGTAGACCCCATCTACCTTGGTGGCCTTCAGTATGGCATCCGCCTGCATCTCCATAGCCCTCAGAGACGCCGCCGTGTCTGTGGTGAAATAAGGACTTCCGGTGCCGCACGCAAAGATTACCACCCTTCCCTTTTCCAGATGTCGCGCCGCCCTTCTCTTTATGAAAGGCTCCGCTATTTCTTTCATCTCTATAGCAGACTGAACTCTCGTGGGAATCCCGCGATTCTCAAGCGCATTTTGAAGAGCAAGACTGTTCATTACAGTGGCAAGCATTCCCATATAGTCGGCGGATGCCCTGTCAATACCCCTGGCACTCGCTTCCACCCCGCGAAAGATGTTTCCACCGCCTATAACAACACCTATTTGAACACCAAGAGTTCTAACATCTCCGATCTCTTCCGCCACAAACTTCAGCACATCCGTATCAATTCCGAAAGCACTCTTTCCAAGCAACACTTCTCCGCTTAATTTAAGAAGTATCCTTTTGTATACGGGTTTATCCACTTTTCAGCCCCGGGAACAAAAAACTGTCTGTAATTTCATCTTGTTGAAAAAGACACCCTTACCCTTAAACTCTGGTCTCTACACATCCTCACCCAGCTGGAAACGTGCAAATCTTCTTACAGCAATATTTTCGCCTGTATTAGCTATGATATTGTTCACCAGCGTTTGAACCGTGATATCCATGTCCTTCACAAATTTCTGATTCAAGAGACACACTTCCTCATAAAACTTCTTAATCTTGCCATCGATGATTTTGTCGACAATTTTCTCAGGCTTACCCTCGGCCAGTGCCTGGTCCCGATATATCACCTTCTCCCGTTCCATAACATCTTCCGGGATATCTTCAGGTTTCAGATATGTGGGGTTCGCGGCCGCAATATGCATGGCAATATCCTTCACCATGTCTTTGAAATTATCGGTTTTGGCGACAAAATCTGTCTCACAATTCACCTCCACCAAAACGCCTATCTTTCCGGCCATATGAATATAGGATTCAACCATTCCATCTTTCACAGCCCTCGAAGATCTCTTTGTTGCGGCAGAGAGACCCTTCTTTCTTAAGTATTCAACTGCCTTTTCAAGATTACCTTCAGAGGCGGCAAGCGCCTCCTTGCAATTCATCATGCCCGCATTTGTTTTGTCTCTCAGCTCTTTTACCATAGATACTGTAATGTCCAATACTATTCCACCTCCTCAGTTTCCTGTATCTCTATAGCCTCTGTACCATCTTCGATAACATTTTCTTCCTTGTTTTCAACGCTTTCCGGAACATCCTGTTCTTCGTTCTCCTGCGCCTCTTCCTTGTCGCTCTCTGCCTGTATAAGCTCTTCCAGTCTCCTTTTCCCTTCAAGAGCGGCATCCGCGATCTTGGAGGAAAACAGTTTTATAGCCCTTATGGCATCGTCATTGCCCGGAATGATATAATCTATATCATCAGGATTACAATTGGTGTCAACTATTGCCACTATGGGAATCCCAAGTTTTCCGGCCTCCTTGACGGCAATATTCTCTTTCCTGGGATCAACAATGAACACAACCCCGGGATGACTCTTCATATCTCTTATACCACCCAGAACTTTCTGGAGTTTATCTCTTTCCCTTTGAAGTCCCAGAATTTCCTTTTTCGGAAACGAGTTAATACTCTCGTCTTCAAACATGGAATCGAGTTTGGCCAATCGGTCAACACTCTTTTTAATCGTGACAAAATTTGTTAGCATTCCACCAAGCCAGCGGTGATTGACATAGGGCATTTCTGCCCTCTCAGCCTCAGTTTTGACAGATTCCTGCGCCTGTCTCTTGGTACCCACAAACATAACATCACGGCCCGAAGCAACCGTATCGACTACAAAATTATAAGCCGTATCGAACATCTGCACCGTCTGTTGAAGGTCGATGATATAGATGCCATTCCTCGCCCCGAATATATAGGGCTTCATCTTCGGATTCCACCTGTTCGTCTGGTGTCCGAAGTGAACCCCGGATTCCAGCAACATTTTCATTGATACCTGTGCCATGCAATTCTCCTTGTTTGTTTTTTTTCCTCCATTCCCGTCGCTTTACCAAAGGACCTGGAACTTCCAGGCAACTCTTTGATAATCAGAGAATGAGCGTAATAAGTTGAAGTTGCAGCGGGATACCATATACGGCGTAAATAATCAAGGCAAAAACAACTTACGGGTGTGCGACAAATTTATGAGGGCGATTTTCACGCCGCCGCACGGTGCTCCCAAAAATCTTCCCAACGGTTGCTCAGAATACTGCAGCGCAGGGCGATAATACTGTTCGCT
>JAFDAI010000012.1 GCA_019313905.1 Deltaproteobacteria bacterium
TCTTTTGTTAATGTCACTCTGTATCGTGGTGCCATATCGCCCTCCTCATCTATTGAAGACGACTATAACAGATATTACACAGAATGCGAAGCTTTAAATTTTACAGTGTACTAGTTCGGGGTCTGCCGTTTCCGCTCCGGCAACGATTACAATAGAAGCTTCCCCTGCCGCGTTTATTGAATTTATCTCTGCTGAACCGGAACTCATAGCCATAGCAGGATCCGGTGGAACCGAAATCTCTACAATCAAATTTATGGTAAGAGACAGCAACGGTCTCCCTGTTCCAGCCGTAAATGTCTTGTTTGAAATACATGATGGTCTCAACGGGGGTGAGTATCTTGATTCTCCTGGTAGCAGCTCAATTGAGGTCTCCACGACTGCAGATGGTATAGCACAGTGTTCATTGCACAGTGGAAGTGTCGCGGGGCCTGTTACCATAACGGGTACTATTGCCGCTCCTCTTATGACTGTCAGATCTTCCGTGGTTTCGATAGGCGGGGGATTTCCCTCCGAGAAACGATTCAGTGTGGCGGCAGAACTGCTCAATCTCCCGGGACTTAAAGCTAATGGTTTTGAGACTGATATTACGGCATATCTGGCTGATCGATTCGGCAACTATAATGTGCTTGATGGAACAACCGTATCTTTCGCAACCGAGCTCGGGCTCACGGTGTATTCGAACGATGTTACCGTAAACGAATTGGGAACGGCGACGGTGGTAATTCGTACGCAGGGAGACGGCCCTGAAGACGTACTACCCCTGTCATGGGAGAATGACCTGATAGGTTATGTGGACAGTAACTATGGTTACAGCACAGCGAATCATCCCCGGGACGGTCTCTGCTCAGTACTGGTCTACACGAGGG
This sequence comes from Deltaproteobacteria bacterium, assembly GCA_019313905.1. GTDB lineage: Bacteria > Desulfobacterota > Syntrophia > Syntrophales > UBA2210 > UBA2210. The sequence goes on from JAFDAI010000012.1 coordinate 867, forward strand.
GTGAAGAGCACTTCGACGATATAAATGCAAATGGTGTTTATGATGATCTTCCCGTTCCCGAACCGTTCCTGGATACCCTCCCCGATCCTTTCTGTGATCATAATGATGATGGCAGTCACGATGACGGTTCCACGGATCCCTGGGAACTGTTTATCTCTGCGGACGGGAGCGGAGTCTATAACGGCACTCTCAACAGCGTGTGGGATTCTGCTCTGACTGATAAGCTGCTGTTTCGCAACTTCAAGATTCTGGTTACCGGTGCGCCGGTAATCATGTCGGATACAGCCACATTCGATATACCGAATGGCGGTTCTTCAGTGATCAATGTCGTAGTATGCGACCGGAATCTGAACCCGCTTACGCCGGGTTCGACTGTCACAATCTCGACCGACGCTGGGAAAGTCAGCGGTAGAACCAGTTACACATATCCCAACAGCAGTATTATCGGTCCCGACATGGATGGCCATCTTGGATTGATAGAATTTCCCTTCGTTATCTCCGACAGCGATCCAGATGAAACCAAACCTGAAATAGCCACCATCACCGTGACGGTTTCCTGGGAGGGAGGAAGCTACACACTGGATATAGTAGGAAGTGTGGAATAATACCTGAGACAAAAAAGATATGCGGTTTTTGCTCGGCTTTTGGAAAAGGGGATCGGGAATGATCCCCTTTTCAGGTTTTACGGTCTATGGATATACTGCCTTTACCGTGGTGTGAATCCCGCCCCTGACATTGAAATTGCCGACGACTTCCACCTTTTTGGGGTGTATCTTTTCCACAAAGTCTTTCAGGATTCCATTCACCGCCTCTTCGTGGAAGATTCCCCTGTCGCGGTAGGAATTCAGATATATCTTCAGGGACTTGAGTTCAACCAGAAACTCTTCCGGGACATAGGTGATAATTATTTCCGCGAAGTCCGGCTGCGCGGTCATCGGGCAGAGACATGTAAACTCGGGAAAACGTATATCTACCTCGTAATCATGCTCTCTGTACCTGTTCTCTATTGCCTCCATAAAACCTCACTAAGATGTAACAGATCGGTGTGTCAAGAAGGGCTATTCCTATCTTGACAAGGTATTGGCTGAGAATCATCATCCCTATTGCCTCTGGAGGAAATATACCCCAGAAGGCTATGGTTATGAACAGAACGGAATCGATCAGCTGGGAGACAATCGTCGAGAGATTGTTTCTCAGCCACAGGTGCCTTCCCGCGGTTTTCTTCCTCCACCAGTGAAACGCCCATACATCGTGTCTCTGGGATATTATATATGCTATCATGGACGCCATTACTATCCTCGGCGTTGATCCAAGGATAATATTGTACGCCTCCTGATGTTTCCAAAACCCGGCCGGCGGGAGAATCTTGCCCGCGAGTATTACAAGCACCATGAACAGCGACATGTAAAACCCCATCATGACAAGTGCGCCGGCGCTTCTTTTGCCCTCTATCTCCGCCACCACATCGGTAAAAAGAAAGGTAAGGGGATAGAGAATGATCGCCGCAGGCAGCACCAGCCCCCCCACTGTAATTATCTTGCATGCAAGAATATTGGCCAAAAGCAGGGAGCATACAAAAAGATATTTTATAAATTGAATATTTGGTGAAGTCATATTAAATTTTCCATTGAAAGATATCCGCAAATCAAATAAGGGTAAGAGAAGTATCACTGCTGCGTGAATCATGTCAAATGATTTTTCAAAAAATCACCGGCAATAAACTCCGGGGTAGGAGCATGTGTTATGTACAGGACATATCTTGAAGACAGGGAAAGATTTTTGTCGGACATCAGGGCAAAGATGGATAAGAAATTGTATGATGACGTTATTGTCCTCGCGGAGGCAAGATTTAAGCGCTTTCCGGGGGACATGGATGCTTATCTTACCGTAGCCTCGTGCGGAGCCAAAATAGGCAGGCCTGTAGAAGCCGAAGAGATTGTTGAGCAGTGGCATGACATCGTGCGGGATCAGTCGCGTGTTTACGAAGTACTGGGAGATGCGTACAGCCGCAAGGGAATGATAAAAGAGGCGATAGAATCTTACATGAAATTTGCGGCGCTGAACCCTGGCACATCCGTTCATATCTCTGAAAAGATTGCTTCATTGCAAAACATTATCATCGAAGAGGAGGATGGGGGCGGGGATAAACCTGCCGATATGCCGGCAGATTTTCATACTATCACACTAGCCAGACTGTATATGAAACAGGGCCACTTTAAAATGGCCGGAGATGTGCTTGGCAAGATACTGGAAAGAGATCCGGAAAATGTTGAGGCCAGAAGATATGCGGCGCATGTGGAATGCCTGATGGAAAAGGGATGGGCGCCGGTCATTGATGAGCTGGACAGGTGGTTGAATGGATTACAAGAAAAAAGAGAGCAGTGAATCTTCAGCGCGGAAAAGTCGTATTGAGCGCGTACAATCGATGTTGCCCGGGTTTGATGTAGAGGGCATACTTTTTTTCGAAGAAGCAAATATCCGCTATCTTACAGGTTTTGCGGGGAGCGACGGAGCCCTTTTTGTGGGCGGAGAAAGAATCCTTCTACTGGTGGATGGAAGATATACAACGCAGGCAAAGGACGAAGTGACGGGCTGCGATATCATTAAATTCAGTGACAGGACGGAGGGCATGGCCGGAATAATCTCCGATCTGCGGCTGAAAAGGGTAGGCATTGAGTCCCCGGCAATTGCTCTGAACAATTATCTTAAATTGCAGGACCTGGTGGAGAATGTGACTCTGAAACCTCTGTCAGGAGAGATAGAGCGCATAAGAATAACAAAGGATAGCTGGGAAGCTTCTCTTCTCAGGGAAGCCGCGATAATGGCGGCCCGTGCCCTTGAGGAAACACTGGAGCAGATCAGGCCCGGTATTACTGAAAAAGATATTGGTTCGATCCTGGAGATAAAGATGAGGGAGGCCGGGAGTGAAAAGCCGTCTTTCGAAACCATCGTTGCCTCCGGCGTCAACACTGCCCTCCCCCACGCGGTTCCCGGTTCCCGCAAGATACAAGACGGTGATTTTCTGACAATAGATTATGGAACTGTGCACAAGGGGTATCACTCCGATGAGACATGCACCTTTGCCATCCGGAGTGTAACTGAAAAACAGGCCGCTGTATACGCTGTCGTAAAAGAAGCCCACGATAAGGCCCTGAACGCCGTACGACCGGGGATTTCCTGTAGAGATATCGACGGGATTGCTAGGACATATATCAGTGATGCCGGCTATGGCGAATATTTTTCACACGGTACAGGACATGGCGTTGGACTTAATGTCCATGAAGCACCAAGGGTATTTGAAAAGGCGGAAGATGTTCTCGAAGAAGGAATGGTCATTACCGTAGAACCCGGCATCTATATTCCGGACATGTGGGGAGTGAGGATAGAAGACACTGTTATGGTTGGGAAGGACGGATGCGAGATCCTGACAAAGATGCCCAAGGATCTCAGGATACTCTAAGGGTCTGTCATGAAATAAGTGTCACATTTATGCATCTCATCTTCAGGCCATTTTCAGCCGATTCTCAATCGCAAAATCCTCAAAAGAGCCCTGCTATTCCTGCGGTTTTGCTCACTTGTATCGACTAAACCTGACCCAAATCTGAGCACCTAATTGCAACACTTATTTCATGACAGACCCTATAACCCGTTCTTGTTTCCTGGTATTGATAAGCGGATAAGTCCCTTGTATTCCCTAAAAAATATTTTTCCTGCATTTTTTACCCTCTCTTGTTTCTATTCTTTTGCCCGGTGGAATTCACATCTATTTTTCCCCGACTTTTTAGCAGAATACATTGCCTCATCGGCCTGCCTGATAAGTTCTTCGATATCAGTAGCGTCACACCGAAAGACACTGGCGCCTATGCTGACTCCGACAGAGACAATCCGTTCATGTATCTTAAAACCTGAATCTATTGCACCCAAGATCTTTTGAACAACTGTCATTATATCTCTCTCTTCTTTTGCCTCCGGTAGAATAACAGCAAACTCATCGCCTTCCATCCGGGCCAGAATATCTGATTTGCGCAGGCAACCAGACATCCTTCTCGCTGCCTTTTTTAATAAGATATCTCCCGCAGCGTGTCCCATTTTATCATTAACTTCTTTAAAATCATCTAAATCCAGATACAAGAGAGCGAATCTTTGATCATTTCGCCTGGCAAGATTCATGGTATTTTTCAATTGCAAATAAAATAATCTGCGATTAGGAACCCCTGTAAGTTCATCCTGAAAGGCACTCTGTTTAAGTTTTTCATTGGATTCTTCAGGCTGCCTGGTCCTTTCTCTCAGATTATCCACCAGGATCTTGATGAAGATTCCAAGACCAACCAGAAGCATTATTACATTCAGCAAGTAATCAACGTATTTTGCATTAAGCGTATTATATGTATCCACCCATTCAGGATGGTAAAATTCAAGCCCAACCAAGACTATAATAAGTATTGGATTTAAAAAGAAAAACACATATCGTTTAATCCCCTTAAGAAGGGTTATGGAAAGTATAACCCCTGCAAGGAAAAATAAACCGGCAAAACCATTAGAACCAATTCCGGTAAACCACAAAATACTCAGGAATACACACAACAACAGTATTAATATTACGGGATAGGCTTTATGCTTGAATCTGGATAAATAATATAGAATAAGAGAGATGACTCCAAAAAAATATATCAGAGAGATATGGATGGGCTTTAATCCAAGATAAGAGGTTGTAATGGCGAGCGAAGCAGCACCCAGGGAAATAATCAGAGCAGAGACATTAAAAACGGTCTCTTCAAAAGCAGGACATTCAGGATCTGTTAAAATAAATGATAATGGATTAAGCTTACTTTTCTTTTCTCTCTGCATATTCAGGATTGCTCCTTTCGGACAGCTAACTATGCCAAAAATATCGTTTTATGTCAATAATTCTGTTCCTTGGAACCGGGTTATCTCAGAGAAGCAACACCCTCTTCCAAGCCTGCCGGAATTATCGCCCGGCATATATAATATCCTGTGATTTTTCCTTCTTGACATACAGATGCCTTGTTTCTATATTTGATGCGTCTGAAGGAGAGACAATTTATGTCGAAAAATCTTTCATTCCTCGCGGGGAGAAAAGCGTTGCCAATAATCAGGGAAGGTGGCCTCCACCCTGATCAGGTAAAGGTTGTAACCGGGGCAGCTGGCGGCCCGAAGTGCCTTATTCTCAATCATCTCGATGGCGCTATCTTTTCAAACTGGTTCGCGGGCAGAAAAAAATCCCTGTTTCTGTTAGGCTCTTCGGCGGCCGCATGGAGATTCGCGTCAGTTTCACAGAAAAGGCCTCTGGAAGCCATCGACAGATTTCGGACCACATATGTACATCAGCACTACTCCCGGAAACCCTCACCGGAAGAGATTACCGGCGAAAGTATCTCCTTTCTGAACACCTTCCTCAGTGATACAGGGGCAACCGAGATACTGAATCATCCATATCTCAGATTGAATATGATGTCGGTCAGATGCAGGGGACTTACGGCAAGCGACAGTATGGGGGCACTTCTGCCGGGAATACTTCTCGCCGCCCTTTCCAATATCATCAGCCGAAAGTTTCTGGGATTTTTCTTCGAAAGGACACTGCTGTATGATCAGAGAGAAATTCCTCCATTTTTCAGCATGAACGGTTTCCCCATCCGGCAGGTCCCCCTCGTTGAGAAAAATCTCAAGCAGGCCCTACTGGCATCTGGATCCATCCCCGTAGTCATGTCCCGCGTCACCGATATACCGGGCGCCCGAAAGGGCACTTACAGGGATGGGGGCATAATAGACTACCACATGGACATACCCTTCATGAAAGACAGTGGCGGCATAGTGCTCTTTCCCCACTATACAAATCGCATCATACCGGGATGGTTTGATAAGAAATTGCCGTGGAGAAAGCCGGACCCGTTAAATATGGACAATGTGCTCCTCCTGCACCCCACCGAGGAGTTCATAAAACGACTCCCATATGGAAAGATACCTGACCGGAACGATTTCCGAACCTTCAGCGGCAGGGAAAATGAGCGAATAGATTACTGGAACAAGGCTATAAAAAAGAGCGAGCGGCTGGGAGAGGAATTTCTCGACGCCGTTCAGACCGGAAAAATCCGCGAACTGGTGAGGCCCATGCCGGAGTGAAGGAAACCCTTCATTTTTCACACAGGTACTGTTCTATTTCCAGAGATGCCTGTGAGATAAGATCGCCGCGGGTCTTTTCGTCTTTGCCGGTAAGAACAAAGGGTATCGCGTAAACCGGAATATTGAAGATTCTTTCCAGCAGACCAATGGTATTGCGTTTTCTATTCTTCACCTTTTGATGATCCGCGTAGCTGTCTCCCACTTCTTCATTGAATCCAAAATCATCGATTATCAGGATGCTCTGAATTGCGCCCAGTTTCAAAATAGTTCTGACCATCTCCCAGAATCCAGGATCGACCTTGTGCACACCTGTATCAGCAGAATTGGCGACGATAAATTCAGGAAATACAGTCGCGCCGGGCACATCCTTCAGCGATATTGCCCCGGCACCCATTTCCTTCAGGAATCCGACGATATAACCGGTAGCCTCGGCGTAATGATCGGTGGCAATAACAGTAATAACAGAAGGTTCTCCGCTCAATTTTCTCAGGATGGGACGCCATCGACCGTCAACAGTGGAATGACCAAGATAACTGTCAACAAAACGCGAAGCGCAGAGACGTATCCTCTCATCCGAAACAGGGGGAGACAGCTCTTCCCTGATCCTCCTGTACATGATCTCCCTGTAGCCAATGGAGGTGGTGCTCCCCTCCTCCCAGGAAGGATTTACTATCTCTTTCCAGAATGTTTTCGGATTGGCTATTCCCAGAGCCGCAAGGCCGCTCCGATGCAGTTCTTCTGTCAGGTTGTCGTCTTCTCCAAACCGGACAGCATCCAGACTGAGAGTGCCTGAATAATCAAATATGACAAGTTTTTCAAACATCATCCACGATCCATGATTCTGTTAATTTATGAGGATCTTCGTTCAAGATCAAGGCATGCGAAAAAAATAGCCACAGGTATATAGTTAATATTCCGAGGATTATTTTTTGAGCATAACGCAGAGATTGGGCGAAAAGACCATTAATCAACAGAATCATTCATTCTTTCCCGCGCATCTGCTATTATACCGACCAGCTCCCTTGATGTCGCTTCAGGATCGGGCGCGGAGCATACAGCGGAAACCACGGCAACGCAGTCGGCGCCTGTCTTTACTACATCCGCCGCGTTGGATACGTTCAGTCCTCCGATGGCAACAAGGGGGTGACGCGAAAAGGCCCTGATCCTGGTCAGTCCATCCAGCCCCCACGCGCCCTTTGTGTCGGTTTTCGTGGGTGTTTCAAAGACAGGGCTGACACCGATGTAATCACAATCAAACTCCTCGGCCTCCTCAACATCCCCCCATGTTTCCACTGACAGACCGATAATAGCACCGGGGCCCATGAGAGACCGCGCCATCTTATACGGCATATCATCCTGTCCCACATGCACGCCCTGAGCCTTCACCGCAAGCGCCACATCAACACGATCATTTATGATAAGGGGAACAGTGAATGGTTCAAGGATCTCTTTAATTCTTAAGGCTTCTTTGATAAAATTTCCCGTAGACTCATCCTTCTCACGTATCTGAACATAACGTGCGCCCCCCCTTACAGATTGCAATATCACATCTTCGAGCGATCTGTCGCCGCACAAACCACGGTCGGTAACCAGGTATAGACCCTTCATTGTCACTCTCCTATCCTGATACGATTCGCCAAGTCATCTTCGGACAGGCGGAAAAGGGCATCCAGAAAGCCAACTTGGAGACTGGCCGGACCTTTGCAGCTCTCAGCCGCTATTTCTCCGGCAATACCCATCACCACCATGGCCTCCGCGGCCGCGACCGGAAAAGAGGAGTTGACGGCGGCAAAAACGCCACACAGGACGGTGGCCGTGCAACCCATACCGGTAACTCTCGCCATCATCGGGTGTCCGTTTTCAACCTTTATCACACTCTCCCCACCCACGATATAATCCACCTCCCCGCTTATGCAAACGGTACTGCCTGTATCCCTGTTCAGGTGCTTTGCCGCCTCCAACGCGGCGCTTGAAGGATCGGAACTGTCCACTCCCTTTGTCTTTGCTTCTCCCGACACAAGCGCCATGATCTCGGAGGCATTTCCACGGATAATAGCTGGAGAGAGAGCATCAATGAGGTCATGGCAGGTCTTTGTTCGATAGGATGTGGCTCCGGCTCCTACCGGATCCAGAATAACCGGTATCCCCAGCTCACCGGCCCGTCTGGCGGCACGGAACATCGCTTTCACCCATAATTCGCTCAGGGTACCTATATTGACAACCAGGGCACGGGCAATACCTGTCATCTCCTCCACTTCCTCCACGGCATGCGCCATAACCGGAGACGCCCCTATCGCCAGAAGCGCGTTGGCAGTGCTGTTCATCGCCACGTAATTGGTTATGTTGTGGATCAGAGGAGACGTCTCCCTGATCTTTTCAATATCCAGGTAGATATCCTTCGATGTAATCTTCATATAACTCCTTTCTATCTTCCAAGTATGGTCGTCACATTCACCCTCTTTTCAATAAGACTGTAACGAAGGGCAAAATCGGCGAACTTCTGCCATTTTTTCATGTCACAACTCTGACTGTGAGCGTAAAGGGGAAGCGTTATCTCAAACGCCCTGGATTCCATATCCCGCGGGGCTTCCGGCACGGCGCTGAAATAGGTCTCAAGGGCCCTTTGGGGGTCTTTCCTTGTCCGGGAAATGGCACGATCTATTGCGCGGGCAAAACCTTCAATAACTTCCGGTCTTTTCCCCACCACCTGTTTTCCACTTATGAAGACCAGTTCATCATAATCCGGTATGCCCCAGTTGCTCAGCTCGAAATACCCGGGCTTGTACCCCCTTTCCTCAAGCGCTATGGTCTCGTAGTTTTTATATGGTCCCATAATCGCGTCAACCTTACCAGACACCAGAGACTGTACAATCGCGAAACCCACATTGATCGGAACATAGCTTTTTATTCCGTTGATCCTGGCAAATGCCTCCATAAGCACATCCATCATGCCCGGAACGGTGTAACCAATTGTCTTGCCTTCCAGGTCTGCCGGGCTTTTGATCCCCTTTCCCTTCAGAAAGAGGAGAACACTGAGGGGATGTTCCACCAGTCTTCCAACAACTTGGATATTAAGACCGGCCGAGGCGCCGATAATCACCTGTGGTTCGTACGAAACGGCGATGTCAACATTACCGGAAGCGGCAAGCTTCATGGCATCTGTAGTCGAGGAAGGTGTCAGTATCGTGACATCAAGCCCCTCATCGCCAAAAAAACCTTCCTGCTGCGCCACATAGATGGGTAGATGGTCTATGTTGGGAAACCAGTCCAGCATGACCGTAATCCTCTGCGCGGCGCAGATGGGAGACGCCGTCAACAGAAAAAACGACGCCAGAATAATTGAAACGGATACCTTAAAACTGTTCTTCATAATCACATTTTTCCTTTCTTTATTTCCAGTAAATGACTTTCCTTTCCAGAAAACCAACAAATACCCACATGGCGATCCCCATAATGGAGAGCCACAGTATCGCCGCAAAGACCAGTGACACCTGCAGCCTCGCGTTGGCCTGTATCATCAGATACCCCAGACCCCTTTGCGCTCCCACCCACTCTCCGATGACCGCTCCTATCGTGGCAACGGTAACTCCCACCTTCAGCCCGGAAAAGAAATATGGAAGGGCCCATGGCCAGTAGAGAAGCCGCAACTTTTTCCAGAATCCAGCCCCCATCAAACCGAAAAAAACCGCGTATTCACGATCACAGTTCTTATATCCCTCAAGCAGACTGACTGTTATAGGAAAGAAGATGATAATCGCCGCCATCAGAACTTTGCTGGCAAGACCGTATCCAAGCCATATCACCAGGAGTGGAGCCAGAGCGAATACGGGCACCGCCTGAGAGGCCACGAGAAAGGGCGACAGGGCACGTCCGACCGAAGGGCAGGCAAACATAACCGTCGCGAGTGGCACCGCAACCAGCAGGGCCAGGAAGATCCCCATTATTATCTCCAATGCGGTAACACCCGCGTGCGGCAGGAGAAGAGAGGCCTTAAATACAGTCGTCTTTAATATCTCGCTGGGGGCAGGAAGGATGAAATCAGGGATAGAAAACCACCCGCAGGCAAATTCCCAGGCTGCAATGACAGCCAAGACAATCAGCAGGGAAATCCAGTTAGATCGTTCCATCCAAATCCCCCCCCAGTTCTTCAAGCACATGCTCTTTTATCCTCAGCAATTCAGGATTACTGTTCCTTCCGGGTTTCGGCATCTCCAGGACAAACCGCTCTCTTACCTGCATCGGCATAGACGTCAGGACAAGCAGCTCATCAGACATCAAAAGGGCCTCCTCTATATCGTGCGTGATCATCAGTATGGTCTTGTTAAACTCACTCTGGAGCAACATGAGCAAGGCTTGGAGACCTCTTCGAGTTATGGCGTCAAGGGAGGAAAGGGGTTCGTCCAGAAGAACCAGTTCATGCTCGAACATCAGGGTTCTCACCAGTGCGCAACGCTGGCGCATACCGCCGGACACCTTTCGCGGTATATAATTCTCGAAATCGTGCAGCCCCAGACGACTGAACAGGGCCGATGCCTTTCCCTGTGAATCGTTCTCATCGGCTCCGGCAATCTTTGCCGGGAGCATAGCGTTGTCAATCAGGGAAAGCCACGGGAGAAGCAGGTCTTTCTGCTGCATGTAAGCCGCCTTGCTCATCAGATCGGGAACATCTTCCCCAAGCCAGGATATCCTGCCACCATCCTTGGGGAAAACACCGGTCAGTACATCGAAAAACGTGCTCTTGCCGCAACCGGACGGCCCTATAAGAGTGGTAAAACCTCCTCTGGGCACAGTCAGGTCAAACCCTTCCATAACGGTGAGACCCTCAAATTTTTTTGTCAGACCTGAAACTGAAAGCATGACAACCTCTATTGTACTGCCCACTGCTTATGCGGATACATTGTCTTTCTTGCCCAGCTTTATTGCGCAGAACTCTCCGCACATGGTACAACCTTCTTCTCCGGCACTTTCGCTTCTTTCAAGAAACATCCCGGCCTTCTCCGGATCAATAGATATATCTACCTGTCCTTCCCAGTTAAACTTTTTTCTGTGTTCGGCCATAAGCAGGTTTTTGCTGCGGGCACCTGGAATATCTTTGGCAATATCGGCAATATGAGCGGCAATCCTGGAGGCAATAATACCATCCTTTACATCTTCCAGTGTAGGAAGTCTTAAATGTTCCGCGGGCGTAACATAACACAGAAAATCCGCACCTGCTGATCCGGCGATGGCCCCGCCAATAGCCGCTGTTATATGATCGTAACCGGGCGCAATGTCCGTCGGGAGAGGACCGAGAACGTAAAATGGCGCACCGTGACACAGGTTCTTTTCCATCTTAACATTCGCCTCAATATCTTTAATGGGAACGTGCCCCGGCCCTTCAATCATGACCTGAACACCACAATCCCTCGCTCTCTTGGTCAATGCTCCCAAAGTGACAAGTTCTTCGACCTGTCCCCTGTCCGTGGCATCGGCAAGACACCCCGGTCTCAGGCCATCGCCGAGACTCAGAACCATATCATACCTTCCGGCAATCTCAAGCAACCTGTCGAAACGCTCATAGAGGGGATTTTCTTTTTCATTATAGGACATCCATCTCTCAAGAATCGAGCCTCCCCTGCTGACAATACCAAGCACACGTCCCTCTTCATTAATGCAGTCCACACTCCTTTGCGTTACACCGCAATGAACCGTAATAAAATCAACACCGTCTTCTCCGTTTTCTTCTATGGCACCAAACATGTCGTCTTCAGTCATTTCCATGATTGACTTCCGGTTATTCAACATCTTTGTGGCAACCTGATATATGGGCACAGTTCCGACAATAAGAGATGTCGCCTTTATGATCTCCTTTCTGATCATACTTACATCACCGCCGGTGGATAAATCCATAATTGCATCGGCTTTTGCAGCTTCCGATATTTTGACTTTTTTCAGCTCCAGGTCCAGATCTGAATGGTCCTGGGATGTTCCGATATTAGCATTGACTTTTGTCCTGAGCCCTTTTCCTATGGCGAGAGGCAAAATAGAAGTATGCCTGTTGTTGCGCACCAGCACAATGGTACCCTCTTCAATTCCTCTCCGGATAAACTCCGGACTTACCCCCTCCTGTCCGGCACATATCTCCATCTCTTCCGATATCTCGCCTTTACGGGCTATTTTCAGTTGTGTCATTTTAACATCTCCTCTTTTCGCAACAGTCCTTAACCAGCGGAAATAATAAGCTCTGCCACTTTTTTTCCGGAAAGCAGCATCCCTCCGAATACAGGGCCCATCCTGGGGCCGCCAAACGCCGCATTGGCCGCCATCCCGGAAACAAACACACCGGGACAGATCTCCTTTGTATTTTCAATTGTCAACCGCTCCGCTTTATCGGCCCACATGGAACGCTCACCCATTATCTTTCCCGTCTTTGTATTCAGTACAACGTCAGCCTTTCGCTCGATTACATGAAGCACCTCGGTGGCATGTCCCGTAGCATCAATCACATGCTTTGCAGAAATCGAAAGTGGGTCCACATGCAGGCCTGCCATCTCCACCGGCGACCAGATAACAACGAGACCTGTCACCCGTCCCTCACGGATAATCACATCCTCCACACTCATACAGTTAAAAACCTTCGCGCCGGCTTTCATGGCATTAGAACAGATTGTGGTTACCGACTCAACTGCGTCAGCCGTGTAATAACCGGGCTCATATTCTCTCGTGCCGATATCAAACATATCGAGAATCTCTTTGCCCTCTTCCTGGACCACAATCTCATTAAACATCATGCCGCCTCCCCACATCCCGCCGCCAATACTCAGCTTTCGCTCAAAGATTGCAACCTTTCTGCCGGCTTTTGCCAGAAAATAGGCCGCCACAAGGCCGGAGGGGCCCGCACCTACAATAGCCGTATCAACCTCTGTATATTCCAGAAACTTCTGAGAAAACCGTTCGATAATTGCCTTTGTTATAACCACCTCATTCAACGACATACTTGATTCCTCCATTCATTTATTAACTTTCAGAGACTTTGCAATTTCCTTGATATATTCAGAACCTTGTCGGCAACCAGCGCAGGTGTCTGCCCCAGAATCCTGACCACCGGTTCCTTTCCCACATCACCACGATCAAAGATGGCATCGGGAATAGTGTGACGTCTTGACAGAACAAAATTCGTGCCCCACTCAAGGGAAAAACCCTCTTTCTTTTTTATTTCCCCGGGTTCATCAGACCGGCTGAAACAGTCGACATCGTAACCCAGTTCCCCGCATATCCTGATAATATCTTCTGAAAACCGGATATCCATGGCAGAGCGGAAGGTCTCGTCGTACTGCATGACTGTAAGCACAATCCCGGCAACATGACTGGAAGCGCCAAATTCGGGATCATGAAGGGTTTCGGCATTCTCGCCGACCCTGATGATTCTGCCCGGAACAGCTGCCACCTCACCCGCTTCACGGGCATACGGCAGGGCATAAACAAAATTTGACTGTATTTCAGGAATGATGTTGCCGCACCTTTCACTCTTCAAAACCTGCACAGCGGTCTTCAGATCCCTGATGCACCCGTACCGTTCACATTCTCTGAGCATATAGGCCATGTGGTTGGTCGGACCATGCCCTCCGCCTATACAGAAGGAAAATTTTATAGCCATGGTTATATAATCCTTCGCCCTTTTGACCGCTTCGAACACATCCATTCCCTGGGCGAGCCCCGTGGCAATAGCGGCAGAGGTGGTGCATCCGGTGCCGTGCGTATTCTTCGTGTCTATCCTCTTTGAGGTAAACTCATGAAAATCCCTGCCATCATAGAGCACATCCAGAGCATCCCCCGCCATATGCCCCCCCTTGAGAAAAACATTTTTTGCACCCATCCAGTTTATGGCTTTGGCCGCCTTTTTCATGTCCTCAACAGTTGTAATCTTTATCCCGGTCAGTTCTTCCGCCTCCGGAACATTGGGGGTTATCACAAATGCCAGCGGTAGAAGCACCGTAGCCAGGGTCTTCTTCGCCTCTTGTCTTATAAGCATCGCACCCCCCTTGGCCACCATTACCGGGTCAACCACGAGTTTTTCTATCCCGCATTCCTCTATTTTTCCCGCAACGGTTCTCATGATCTCAGAGCTGGAGAGCATCCCCGTCTTCGCTGCATCGACACCGATGTCGGCAGCCACCGAGTCAAATTGTTTTTCAATGAAATCGACGGGCACTTCGTGGATTCCATGAACGCCTAATGTATTCTGGGCGGTCAGGGCCGTGACTACACTCATGCCGAAACCTCCGAGCGCGGTAATTGTCTTCAGGTCCGCCTGTATGCCGGCCCCCCCACCCGAATCCGATCCCGCTATAGTCAACACTTTTTTGACTGTCATATCTTCTCCCCTAAACTTCAAACTGTCTTATTACCAGCAGATACCCTGACTTCACCGAAATTGTCCCTCTTGTACCGGCCAGCCTGTTGCTTACGCCGTATGGTTTTCCAATCTCCATCAACCCGTCGGAAAGAGGGTATCTGAAACCTTCGAGAGTTATCCCTCTGACGTCTGAAGACAGGGGAATCAGAGAAACTGTTTCACCCTCTCTGCCATTGATTACACATGACCGGTCAACGACAAGAAGCTCGCAATCCTTATCCACTATTTTCGCGTCAACGCCTCTTTTCACGCACATTACAAGGAGAGATATATTCGCCAGCGTATGATCGACCCTCCCTCCGAGGGCACCGAGTATGCGTATTTCATCCGGATTCATTCCAAACGCACACTCAAGCGCAAGTTGCGTATCGGTTTCGTCCTTGTCTCCGGGATATCTGATGATCCGGCTCCCCGTTGCCTCGAAATATCTCAGGGTGTCTTCATCAATAGAATCCATATCGCCCACAATAAAATCGGGCGTTATATCAGACGCCTTCAATCTCTGCGCCGCGCCGTCGGCGCAGATAATCACCCGATTGCCGACGCTCCTGATCTCCTCATAAAGAAACTGCGGATCATTCACGGCTCCGCCCGATATGACAAAAACCATCTTTCCCATGCAATCCGCCCCTCCCGGCAGAAACAAAAAAAGATGCCCTCGTGAAAAATCGATTTTATATGGCAAAGTAAAAAGCTCCAAATTCAAGGCGCGCAAATCATGAGGAATGAGGCGTACTTACGGTACGCCGCAGTGACGAAGGATGCAGCGGAACACAGAAGTTGGACTTTTTACAAAGCCATAAAAAAAGGCATACCCTGTATCGGGTATGCCTTCAAAAGATATCAAACTTCATCTCCCTACACTGGCATTACCCAGATCAGGTTCAAAGGGTATTATCTCAGCCCGAGGCTACTATGTCCTCAGGGCACCCCTGAATCTTCAAATTGTCATTTTATTCCAGACTCCGGTTATAATCAAGAAAAATCTATAACTGCCGTTTATTTAAAGAGATTATATAACCTGCCTACTATGCCCTCCTTTTTTGCGGAGTCCTGCACTTTTTCAGGAAATGTTGTACGCGATTCCGTTACGCCTGATTTGTCGGCTGCACTGGCCTCAGTCGGCCCGGTATCTTTTCCTGGTGTTCCGGGATGTTTAAAATTTCCGGGCTTTGTCTGTCGAGGCCTTCTTCTCCTCCGGGGCGGCTTGCTGACGATTGGCTTCGTTTCTTCTTCGGAGCTTTCACCTCCCGCCTCCGGGACGACCTGTTTTCTTTTCACCTTCTTAACATGGAATTCCCCCCACAGCAGATCGGAATCCTCCGAGATGGTTACGGCAACACCATGAAGCGCCTCCAGTTTGCTTATCTGACTTCTTTTCTGATTGAGAAGATATCCGGTCACCTCCGGTGGAAGCGTAACGGCAATCTCCGAAGACTTCTCCTTTGCCGCCTCGGCTTTAATTCTCCGCAACGCGCTGAGCGCCATATATTCTACGGACGGTCTGACACCATTTCCCCTGCAATAGGGACACACTGAATAACTGATCTCCTGTATCGTGGACTGCTTCTTCTGGCGGGACAGTTCCAGCATGCCAAATCTGGATATCTTGGCCAGTTGTATTCTGGATCTGTCCACCTTCAGCGCGTCGCGGAAGGTCTTTTCCACCCGAGTAATGTGATTCTTGTCCATCATGTCGATGAAATCGACCACGATAAGCCCCCCGAGGTCCCTTAAGCGGAGTTGCCTCGCTATCTCTCCAGCTGCTTCGATGTTTGTTTTGTATGCAGTCTCTTCCACGTCATGCTTCTTCAAACGGCCTGAGTTCACGTCGATGGTTATCCCTGCCTCTGTGGGTTCTATGACGATGGAACCCCCCGATTTCAGGTTAACGCGCGGCTGATATATCTCGTTTATCTGGTCCTCGATATCATACTGATCGAACAGGGGCGTCTCTTCCTTATAAAACTTTATCATCCTTACATTTCTTGGCGAGACGGCCTTGCAGTAGATCCTCATCTTCCGTGCAATTTCAGGATTATCAACCAGTATCTCATTGATATCCGATGTATAATAATCCCTGAACGCTTTGACGGCAAAATCGGTTTCCTGGTATATCAATCCGGGCGCTGTCGTCTTTTCAGATTTTCCTTTTATGTCTTTCCACAGCCTCAACAGCATCTGGTAGTCCCGGATAAGCTCCTGCTTTGTCCTGCTCATGCCGGCGGTGCGAACGATAAATCCCATGTTCTCCTGTTCGATTATCTGCTCCATTACCTGTTTGAGCTTCTTTCTGTCCGCTTCATTCTCTATCTTGCGAGAGATGCCGCCACTACCCTGCCTGTTGGGCATAAGAACAAGGTACCGGCCGGGAAGTGAAATGTGCGTTGTAAGCATCGCGCCCTTGGATCCTTTTTCTTCTCTTACAACCTGAACAGGCAACCTTTTCCCTACCGGCAATCTTCTGTCCTCACCGAAGTATTCCGACGCTACATCACGCAGCGGCAGGAAACCGCTTTTGCCGGTACCATAATCCACAAAAGCCGCCCTCAGTCCCTGCTGCACATTTTGCACAGTGCCATTGTATATATTGCCGGCTGTCGGTTCCTTGACCGACATCCTTACATTGTATTCCACCAGATTGCCGTCTTCAACAACGGCCATCCTGCTTTCTTCTTCATCTATTGTGTTTATAAGCATTTTTTTAGTCATCATAATCTTCTTTCTGTATATCCAGGTCCATAAAGATACGGTGTTCGTCTCCGATACCTGAATTTTTTATCTCAAATCTTTTATTTTTACTATTTTTCTTCCCGTACACATGTCAAAATACGTTCGGATCACCCTTCCCTTCTCTGACTATCTCGGGGATAGCATTCGCAAGGTTCACAACCGTCGACAGTTCAGGAGGCAGAATACCTCCATCTATAACCAAGTCTACGCAGTGTCCAAGTTCCTCTTCTATTATGTACGGATCTGTTATTATCTCATCTTCACACGATTTTACTGTGGTGCTGATTATCGGACTCCCGAATTCTCTGACAAGAGAAAGGCATATATCGTTATCCGGAATTCTTATGCCCACCTCTTTTCTCTTTGGCAGCAGGATCTTCGGAACGAGTCTGGATGCCCCCAGTATAAAGGTGTAGGGACCGGGCAGCAAACGTTTCATGATCTTATATGCATAGTTGGTCACCACAGCATAATTGCTTATATCACCAAGATCGGCACAGATAAAGCTGAATGGCTGTTTCCTGCTCCTCTTTTTTATCTCATATATCCTCTCGATACCCCGTTTATTAAACAGGTCACATCCCATTCCATAAGACGTATCTGTAGGACAGACCACGATACCGCCGTCATTCAGCACCTGAACGGCCTTTTTTATAAGCCGGATCTGGGGATTTTCAGCATTTATTTTAAGTAACATAGATCCTATCCATTCTTCATCCCAAGCAGGATCTTTGCCTCGGAGCTGCCCAGGATAAGTGAACTCAGGGCAAACACGGCAAGCCCCACAACCATTGCAACTGCCAGAAACAATAACCTTTCTCCGAAAGCCCCTTCGCTGTTCCATCCAAGAGTGTGGCTTACTGCAGTTATCGACAGCCACATGACCACAGATGCCAGTGTGGTCTTGAGCACAGATGTCCAAAAACTCTTTTTAAGAAACCTCCCCACCTTTCTTCTCAATATCACAGCGAGAACAACAATATTGACCGCGGAGGCGATTGATGTGGCAAGCGCAAGTCCGCTATGTTTCATGGGGAACATCAATATAATACTCATTATAACATTCACAAGAAGCGCCGCAACCGCAATCTTTACAGGAGTCCTTGTATCCTGCATGGCGTAAAACGCAGATACGACAACCCTTATGCACGAGAAGGCCCACAGGCCAACTGCATAATAAAGCAGGGCCTGAGCGGTAAAGACCGTGGACGCGGCATCGAACTCCCCACGCTGGAAAAGTACAGATATTATAGGTACGCGCAGGACAATCAGGGCAACCATTGCCGGTATAGTGACAAACAGGATCAACCTCAGAGAAAATGATATCGTATCCTTCAATTCTTCATAATTCCCCCCTGTCACCTGTTCTGAAAAGCTGGGGAGCGACGCCGTTCCCACCGCCATTGCGAATACACCAAGGGGAAGCTGCACCACCCTGTCGGCATAGTACAGATACGACACGCTGCCTCCCGGGAGAAGAGATGCCAGGATGGTGTTTATAAATATACTCGCCTGATAGACAGCAGCGCCGAACACCGCCGGGAGCATCAGCAGCCCTATCCTTTTTATTCCCGGGTGGTTGAAATGAAAGTTCGGTTTCAACCTCACGCCCACCTTGAGCAGAAACGGGAATTGCATGGCAAGCTGAAGGACTCCTCCCACTATAACACCCACAGCCAAAGATATTATCGGATCCCCAAAACAGTCCTTCAGGAGAAACGCGGCGGCTATCATGCAGATATTGAGGATTACCGGAGCGAGAGCAGGTGCCGCAAAGTGCCTGAAGGAATTGAGAATACCCATGCACAGCGCGACAAGGGATATAAAAAATATATAGGGAAACATCAGGCGGGTAAGAAATACGGTGAGCGCGTATTTATCCGGAACGTCAGCAAACCCTGGTGCCACGATTCTGACGATCCAGGGGGAAAGCAATATGCCCGCAACCGAGACCAGCACAAGAATAATGGAGAGGAGAGTAAAGGCGATACCTGCAAGTTCAATGGCCTGTTTCTTTGATCTTTTCAGGTATCCGGTAAAAACCGGTATAAAGGCTATGGTAAGAGAACCTTCCGCAAACAGGCGACGGAGAAGATTGGGGATTCTGAAGGCCACGAAGAAAGCATCGGTAGCCAGCCCGGCCCCGAAAAATCCCGCTATTACCATGTCCCGGATAAAGCCGAATACTCTGCTCAGCAGAGTCGAGAGCCCGACGACCCACGCCGCTTTAACTACGCGGGTGTTTTCTGTTTCTTTACGTGGAGTCAAGCTTGATGCACCTATAAAGAGTCAAAGTTAGATGGCAAAGTAAAAAGCTCCAAATTCAAGGCGCGCAAATCATGAGGAATGAGGCGTACTTACGGTACGCCGCAGTGACGAAGGATGCAGTGGAACGCAGAAGTTGGACTTTTTACAAAGCCATCGAGCCTTATTCTTCCACCTTGCCCTCATCGATAATTGTTGTGTACCCAGCCTCGTTAAGAACCCTGCAAAGTTCATCGGTGTTGTATGTACCAACTCTCACAAGAGTGGGGCGAACATTGCTGTCGTCTTTGTCTATTGTAGAGAGTATAGACACTATCCTCAGCCCCATATCGTTTATGATATTTGCTACTTTTGCTATTTCACCTATATTGCTTGAGAGTCTGAGTTCCACGCGGCAGGTCGGCGTATTATGTACCCCCGTAAAATCAAGTAACACATTCAGGAGATCACAGGTGGTAATCAGACCAACCAGTTCATCACCGATCACAACGGGCAAGCTATTGACATGTTTATCATTTATCAGCTTGGCCGCCCTTTCAATAGTGGTTCCGGGCGTTACGGTAAATACCTCTTTGGTCATAACGTCTTCTGTCTTCATCTCTGAAAGGAGATAGTTAAGCTCGTGGACAGAAAGGGTGTTCGCCGGAGATGGTGAATTGTCTCTGATGTCCCTGTCTGCAATAATACCTATCAGCTTCTTCCCCTCCACCACGGGAATCTGATCGATCTTATGCTCCTTTAAGAGATTTTTTACCTTGAGAATGCTTGTATCTCCGGTTACCGTTACAAGATCTCTCGTCATCTTTTTTCCTACAAACATAACATAACCTCCGGCACCACATTTTTAAGAGGCAGCTCTTGCCAGTATCCTTGTCCTTTTCTTAAGCCTGTTTATCCTTTTCCTGAGACGGTTAACTCCACTCTTGCCTCCCTTCTCCTTCAGATCCTCCTTTTTCTGTTTGAGCGCCCTCATCTTTTCTTTCAGGGACGATACCGTCTCCGCGGATTTTTCGGGTGCCTTTACAGCTTTCTTTTCAGGTTTTTCTTTGGCGGGCTCAGAAGAAACTTCTTTTCCCTCTGTCTCCGCGGATTCTTCGGGCACCTCTGATGCCTTCTTTCCCGGCACCTTTTCCACTGCTTCGGGAGAGATATCTTCTACTGTTTCCACAATCTCATCCTGCGCAGCTTTGATAGCGCTTATCAGATCAGCCTTTTTCATGGCGCCGAGGCCCTCGATCTTCCCGGTATCTCGTGCAATCTCCTTCAGCTCTGCTACTGTGTGTTCTTCCAAAGCCTTTTCATCTGTCATGCTATTCTTCTCCCTTCATGCCTGAATTATCCTTGGATTTATAGCACACTGGGTCTCTTAAAATCAAATTTAATCATATGGTTAAAACCGGCTAAGGCAATCCGATCATATTTGATTTGCTATTATCGTAAGAAAATGCATAAATCTCCGTCAAACGATATGACTGGTCAAGGATTCTCCAACCAGAAACTCAAAGATGGCATTGTCTGATATAAAATCACTGCAAAAAGAGATACGCTCCGGCGTGAGAAAGGCGCTCTATCCGGACAGACGCCTTATCACCGGAGAGCTGCGCCTCATAAGCAACGCCGGACTGAAAGACGAAGATGGCGAAGGAACACTGGTAAAGCTCCGCAAATTGGAAAAAAGACTGAACACCTCCATCAAAAAGAGGGAGGCCCGCCGAAACCATCTGCTGGAAATCACCTATCCCGGGATACTCCCCATAACAAAGAAAAAAGATGAAATCATAGAGGCCATAAAAAATCATCAGGTTGTCGTCATTACCGGCGAGACCGGTTCCGGAAAGACTACACAGCTACCAAAGATGTGCGTAGAGGCGGGGCGCGGCATAGACGGCATTATAGGATGCACCCAACCCCGGAGGATCGCGGCGGTAACAGTTGCCCGCAGGATCGCCGATGAGCTGAAGGAAAACGTGGGAAAGTCTGTCGGCTACAAGATACGCTTCAAAGACATAACAAACAGAGACATCCACATCAAGCTGATGACCGATGGTGTCCTTCTCATGGAGACGCAGTCAGATCCCTATCTGAACAGGTACGATACCCTGATTATTGACGAAGCGCATGAGAGAAGCACGAACATAGATTTTATTCTGGGTATTCTCAAAAGGCTTCTGAGCAAGAGAAGGGATCTGAAGCTTATAATAACATCCGCAACCATAGACCCGGAAAAATTCTCAAAGGCGTTCGATAATGCACCCATAATAGAGGTATCGGGACGTATGTATCCCGTGGAGGTCCGGTACCGGCCGATTGATCCGAAGATGGGAGAAGACAGTGAAACATCTCATGTGGACGCAGCCGTCAGGGCAGTGGATGAACTGAGCAAAGAAGAACCCGGAGATATCCTCATCTTTATGCCAACACAGCAGGATATCGTGGATACATGCGGTATCCTCACCGCAGGCAAAGATGGCAATTCAACCGTGCTTCCCCTCTTCGGACGTCTGTCATCTTCCGAACAGCACCGCGTATTTGCGCGAACAAGGAAAAGAAAGATTGTTGTGGCTACCAACGTGGCTGAGACCTCCATTACCATCCCCGGTATCCGCTATGTGATTGATACCGGTCTCGCAAGAATATCCGAATACAACCCCGGCACAAGGACCAGAAAACTCCCCATAAAGGTCATATCAAAAAGCAATGCCATCCAGAGAAAGGGACGGTGTGGACGGGTGCAGGATGGAGTGTGCGTCCGTCTTTACACGGAAGAAGATTACGAGAAACGTCCTTTCTTCACCACTCCGGAGATACTCCGTTCCAACCTGGCAGAGGTTATACTGAGAATGATCGCCCTGGGAATGGGCAATATCTCTTCATTTCCCTTTATAGATTCGCCGTCCCCCGGAAATATCAGGGACGGATTCGCCCTGCTCCGGGAACTGGGTGCCACAAGATCAGAGGACAAGAAAGTCTTCCTGACAGGCAAAGGAACTGCCATGTCGCGCCTGCCGATAGATCCCAGGCTTTCACGTATGATCATAGATGCTGAAAGATACGGGTGCATGGAGGAGGTGATTATTATAGCCTCCGCCCTGTCCATCCAGGACCCGAGAGAACGGCCCCTTGAAAAAGAACAGGAAGCCGACAGGATGCACAAACCCTTTATAAATCCCGCCTCCGACTTTATAACACTCCTGAATATCTGGAACAGGCATCATGATATCCGCAAAGAGCTGAAGACACAAAACCGGATGCGCAGATTCTGCAGAGAACATTTCCTGTCATACAGGCGAATGAGAGAATGGCGGGATGTATATGAACAGATATCAAATATCCTTAAAGAGGCCGGGCACAAAAAGACAAAGAAAACGCTGCAGGGAGAGCCCCTGTACGAAGGCATACACAAGGCCATTCTCGGCGGCTACATTTCAAGCATAGGTGTAAAGAAGGAAAAGAATATATATCTGATGGCAAAGGGGAAAGAGGTCATGATCTTTCCCGGTTCGGGGCTCTTCAACCACGGCGGGGACTGGATAGTCTCTGCGGAAATAGTGGAGACATCAAGGATGTTCGCCCGGATTAACGCCATCATAAAGCCAGAATGGCTGGAAGAGATCGGGGGTGATCTCTGCCGCCGAAACTATCTGGAACCGCACTGGGAAAAGAATCGGGGCGAAGTTGTCGCGCAGGAGCAGGTAAAACTCTACGGCCTGATCATAGTGCCGGGAAGACCCGTCTCATACGGCCGTATAGATCCCGTGGAGGCTACGAAGATATTTATCCGAAGCGCTCTAGTGGAGGGCAATATCAGGGATCCCCTTCCCTTTCTGAGACACAATCAAAATCTGACCGAAGAAGTGGCCGGAATGGAAGACAAGATAAGAAAGAAGAATATCCTGGTGGACGAGGATGTCCTCACCGAATTCTACGAGGAACGCATCGGCATCGCCTGCAACATCAGAACCCTGAAAAAACTTATAAAAGACAGAGGCACAGATGATTTTCTCCAGATGAACAGAGAGGATATCATGGAATACCATCCAGAAAAAGAGCTCTCCATGTACCCGGATGAAATCACATTAGGGAGCAGGGTTTTGTCCTGTTCATACAGTTTCGATCCCGGGGAACAGGATGATGGAGTGACGATACATGTCCCCTCCGATGTCGCTTCAACTCTCCCACTGGAATCAGCGGACTGGCAGATACCCGCCCTCCTCAGAGAAAAAATGACTGCCCTCATAAAGGGCCTGCCCAAGAAGTACAGGAAGAGTCTTATGCCCATCGGTCAGACAGTGGACACCATAATACGCAATATCGAAAGCAGTGACGGATCACTCATCACATCCATGGCACAGTTCATACATGGAAAATTTAACATTAATATACCGGCTGTGGCATGGCCGATAGAAAGCATCCCGGATTATTTGAAGATGCGCTTTTTCATCGTGAACGAAAAGGGAGAGAAAATACGCTCCGGCCGTGATATCCGCTCACTGCAGGAAAACATTCCCGATGGCGGATCATCCCCGGCATTTAAGACGGCAAAGAAACAATGGGAAAAAGAAAGGATAACCTCTTGGGATTTTACGGATCTTCCCGAAAACATCGTCCTGAAAGGTAAAGGCGGGAATGATGGTCTGGCGTACCCGGCGCTGAAAAGGGAGAAAGATGGCAGCATAAGCCTTCGTCTTTTCAGAGATATGAAAAAGGCGGAGATGGCACACAGGGAAGGCATGGCCGCGCTCTACGAAATACACTTCAGAAAGGATATGAAATTTCTGAAAAAGTGTCTCGCCCTGCCACAGGAAATAAAAAAGGGGGCAATTTACTGC
Organism: Deltaproteobacteria bacterium; assembly: GCA_019313905.1. Classification (GTDB taxonomy): domain Bacteria; phylum Desulfobacterota; class Syntrophia; order Syntrophales; family UBA2210; genus UBA2210. Next base: position 25,230 of record JAFDAI010000012.1, read on the forward strand.
GGGGGAACTAAACAGATAGAAAATGCCCTATATCGAAAAACCATACGTACCCTTTTTGAACGAAACATAAGAAAACGAGAGGAATTCCTCGAATACGCGAAGTCTGCGGGTCGTAACATCCTCCCGGAAGGACAGAAATTGCTACAGAATGTTATACCGGCAGTGAAAATGCGCGGAGAAACCGAAGATACTCTTCACAGGCTGGAGATCGCAAACATTGCCAACAGATCCGCAAATGACTTCATCACCAGCCTCAGAAAAGATATCAACCGGTTGATACCGGAAGATTTCGTGGAAATCCATGAAGGAGAAAGGCTGTCTGACATACCGCGACATCTTCGCGCCATCATGATTCGAGCCGAAAGAGGCATAGCACACCTGGAAAAAGACAGGGTCAAGACCGGTAAACTCAGACCCTTTGACAACAAACTGGAAGAGCTGCTGAAAGAAGCCACCTCTTCATCTGAAGAAAAGAAACGGGCCGTGGAAGAGTACGCGTGGATGGTGGAAGAATACAGGATATCAGTCTTCGCGCCGGAAATAAAAGCCCGGGGTTCCGTATCTCCAAAGAAACTGAAAGGGAAGATAGAGGATATTGAAAGGCAATGTTGAATGTTTACGCATACGGGATCTTCAATTTCTGGCCAACATATATCCTGTTTCTGGATCTGATCCTGTTCACCTTCATCAGGGCCCTTATGGTAGTGCCGTGCTTTACGGCTATATTCTCCAGATTATCCCCCCGCCTCACGACATATACCAGTGGCGCAGAATGCCGGGGGGGTATCTTCAATTTCTGACCAACGTATATCCTGTTTTTGGACTTGAGGTTGTTGATCTTCAGGAGAGCCTTCATCGTTGTGCCGTGCCTGCCGGCAATCCGCTCCAGTATATCTCCTCTTTTGACAACATATACCGATAGCGCCGGTGCCCGGGGGCCGGAAGATAACTTCAATTTCTGGCCGACATATATCCTGTTTTTGGACTTGAGATTGTTGATCTCCATCAGAGCCTTCATCGTTGTGCCGTGCCTGCCGGCAATCCGCTCCAGTATATCCCCTCTCTTTACGACATATACCGATGGCGCCGGTGCCGGGAGTCTGGAGGAAACTTTCAACTTCTGGCCGACATATATCCGGTTTCTGGATTTGAGGTTATTGATCCTCATCAGAGACTTCATCGTTGTGCCATGCCTGCTGGCAATCCGCTCCAGTATATCCCCTCTCTTTACCTTGTACGTGACATAGGTTGCTGGTACGGGAGAAGAAGACACCTTCGGGCTGGAGACCTTCTTACACCAGCTCCTGTCCGCAGCGTAGGGAAGTGGAATGAATTTGTCAACAGCGTAGGCTACCGCCCAGGCGATATCAGTCTGATAGGGGGGACTCCGTAGCATGAGTTCTTCTCTCGAATTGGTTATAAAGGCGGTTTCTACCAGCACGGACGTGATATCGGGAAGTTTGAGAACCTTAAAAGGAGCTCTCTGTACCTTTGAAGATTTTAAATGATTTACCTGCCCCATCTTTTCCAGAGCGATAGCACCGAAGGCCCTGGAGCGGTTTATGGTCTCCGTCTGCAGCATGTTGAGGGTTATCGGATCGGACTCCCCGTTGTTATGCCCGTTCTCTGAACCACCCACTATATCCGACAGGTTCTCACTCTTCGCGAGAAGCTTTGCGGCCTCGCTGCTCGCCCCCCTGGTTGACAAACAATATACAGACGTCCCACGAACGCCCCTGCTCCTGCAGGCATCGGCGTGTATGCTGATGAAGATATCAGCGCCGTATTCTCTGGCTATCTTCCCCCTGTTTTTCAAAGATATAAAATAATCTCCCTTTCTCGTAAGAAAGGCCTCGTAACCCCTCTTTTTCAAAATCCTTTGCAACTTCTTCGCTATACCGAGAACCACATTTTTCTCGAGCGTCCCCCTGCGGCCCACGGCGCCGGGATCTTCTCCACCATGCCCGGGATCAATAACCACTATCTTCTTTTCCAGTATCTTGACCTTCTTCCGCTCATCGCTTTCCTTTTTCTCCACGTCCGGAAGCATAATGTCAATAACGATACGATATGGTTTGCTGAGTACTCTCTTAAGCTTAAATGCCTTCATCTCGACATTGTCTGCTACCTGCAATTCCACCCTGACACCCCCTTTGGGCAGAGAAGTCAGGATGACCTTTTTGACCGCAGGTTTATCAATGTCGTACGTATGGAGAATCCCACCGGGCAGAACCGCGCCTTTCATGTCGACATATATTCTGTGATCCTCCTGTGCAACAGTGTAAGACGTCTCACCACTCACGTCTAAAACAACCCTCGTATGATCCGGGGCCGTCCAGTGTCTGACATGGAGTATAGCCACCGAACCGAATGCCTCCGGACAAACCACAGTCACCAAAAGCAGAATCAAAAGAAAAACAATGTGGGATATCTTTTTCATTATGTCCCGGACGCCTCTCCTTCTCCCATTTTCAGGGCGGAAGTTTAACAGCTTTACCCTGAGTTTACAACCCTGTCCGGATCTCCTGTCAGAAAAGGTGTTGACAACAGTACACTCAAATGACATTTATACTGCAAGAAATTGCTGGAATGGTCTATGAAGATAAAAAATATATTCGAAGAAAACAAACCAACCCTCTCATTCGAGGTTTTTCCTCCATCGAGGGATGGAAACATAGAGGAATTGTACCGCGTAATCAGTGAGCTTGCGGAACTGAAACCCGATTTCTTCTCCGTTACCTACGGAGCGGGCGGCAGCACACGGGAAAAAACTGTCGAAATCGCCTCGAAAATCAGGAATGATTTCGGAAGAGAAACACTGGCACATCTGACATGTGTTCAGGCAACAGGAACTGACATACTACAGGAGCTTGGCAAACTGGAAAAGACAGGGATAGAAAACATTCTTGCCCTGAGAGGAGATCCGCCAAAGGAGAATAAGACCTTTGTCAAGACAGAAGGCGGGTTTGAATATGCCAGCGAGCTGGTGGAATTTATCAAACTGAACGGTGATTTCTCCATAGGCGTCGCGGGCTATCCCGAGGTACATCCGGAAGCGCCGGACATGGAACATGATATTGTCAACCTGAAAAAGAAGATCGACGCGGGAGCGGATTTTATAATAACCCAGATGTTCTTCGATAATGAAGACTTTTACCGGTTCCGCGACAATACGATATCAGCCGGGATACATGTTCCCATAATCCCGGGAATTTTCCCGATCTTCAACTACAGACAGATATCGCGCATAGTCTCACTCTGCGGCGCAAAGATACCCCCAAAACTGCATGATAAATTATCCCGGGTAAACGACAGGAGCGAAGAGGTGGAAAAATACGGTATAGAACATGCCATCCGCCAGAGTGAAGACCTTCTGAAAAATGGTGTGTCGGGGCTGCATTTTTACAGCATGAACAGGAGCCGGCACGTTATGCGCATTACACAGGAACTTTTCAAAAAAATAATTTGAAAATAACCCCACATTGGAATAGTGTGCGGTGTTCTCAGGAATCAAGAATAAATAAGTTATACAGATTGCTTGCTGACTTAACAAGGGCGATTAGCTCAGATGGATAGAGCGCTGGCCTCCGGAGCCAAAGGTCGTGGGTTCGAATCCCACATCGCCCCCCATTGAAATGTTGTAAAACAGAGGGAAACACCCTTCTCTTGGAATCTTGTTAATCGCCTACCTTTTCCCCGTTGCCTGATTCCTCTTCAGGGATTTTATGAGTATCTCCGCAGGATCAATAGCGGGAATACCCGAAAAATGCGCCAGCTGCATCCTGCACGCCCCGCAGTCCGACACCAGCATATCCGGATCAACATCCTTTACCGCCCGCGCCGCGGTAATGCCCAGCTTCACGGCAGTATCCTCATTGCTTCTTTTAAAACCGTAGCTTCCGGAGAGCCCGCAACAATTATCCTCAAGGATATGAGTCTCAAGGCCGGGGATCTTTTCAAAAAGTCCCGCAGCCGGATAACCAATGCCCAACGCCCTCAGATGGCAGGGAATATGATACGCCACTTTTCGATGAAAGGGTTCAAAAACCGGTTCTATATAATGCTCTTCCATAAGTTTAAGTACATATTCGTGCAGATTATAGGAGTTCTCAGATACTTTTTTACCGTCGGGCACATCCAGTATACCCGGATAGTCCTGCGTGAGCGCCAGACCGCATGATGTGCAGGTGTATATCACATCGTATCCCTTGTCTATGTAACCGGCAAGAATGCGTGCATTTTTTCTCGCGAATTTCCTGGCGGTTTCTATGTCTCCATTACCCAGGGCGGGCAGACCGCAGCATACCTGTCCCGGCATGATTACCCGAAGCCCGAGAGACACAAGGAAATCTCTTACATCTCTTCCCAGATCGGGACGGTTGTAGTTCAGAAAACAGCCGTAGAAAAACACCACCTTTTTCCGGCTTCTCCGGCGGCCCTTCCATCTCCAGCTCCTGCTCAGGGTATGAATATGGAATTGGGGGAACGGAAGGTATGTGGATATCCCGAATACATTCAATATCCTCTTTATGAACTTCATCGGGGACAGCCTGTTGACTACAGGGGCAATGACAGAATTTACAGCTCCAAGCCAGTAGTTATTGGCAAATACGCGGGATGCAAGAGACCTGAAATGTTTCCCGCCATATCGAACCTGTTCCCTGAGTATGATCTGAGCCGGGTTAACACCGTAAGGGCAGGCCACTTCACATCGCTTGCACTGGTTGCAGAGTCTTATCCACTTAGCAATGGACGTTTTATTGTCCGAACGGAAGCGCTCCGCATCCGGGCCAGCCTGTTTGGGACCGGGGAATTCCGGGTTTACCTTGGACACAGGGCAGTTTGCCACACAGATGGTACACCTTATACAGTGTTGAAAATCAAATTCCACTATACCAGCTCCCCACACACATTCGCGGCCGCCACGCCCGTAGCTATGGCCATACCGTGACCACAGCTGTATTTCATCACTTCCGAAAAGGCTAATATACTTCCGCACACAAAGAGGTTCTCAGTCTGGGTATCAACAGGCCTGAAGAATTGGTCCACACATATACCGGACCTTTCTATCGCGTGTCCCAGGGCAAAGAAGTCGTCGTTGAACCATGATTCCCTCTTCCCGGGGAGATATACAGGCAGATCAAATACCGTCTCTATGGCTGCGTCCATTGACGCATGAAGCCCGCCGCTTACAAATGAACCCGTGGCCAGAATGAACGCATTTCCCTGCACACGCGTGGATCTCCCGGCGCCGGCAAGTGTAACCGCCTCAATCTGGCTGCCCGATTTTTCAACACTGTATATTTCTTTCCCCCAGTATAGATTGACTCCCCTTTTCAGCAGGGCATTTTTCAGGCCGCCAAACAATCTCAGGCCCGGCATGGAGGGTGGTAGAGTGGGTATCTCAAAGACCTTTCTGCCAAGTTCGACCGATATTTCATTACACACATCCACAGCGAAATGCATACCAAGCACCGCCGGTATGGCTATTCTCCCCTCCGGGATATCGAGACCCTTTAACCACGATATAAATTCTTCAAGAAACTGTCTGTTCTCAAACCGCTCCGCAATACCCATCGTAGTGGAGATTCCCGCGTCAAATATGGAACAACCGGCGTTTTTGTAATTTGATGTAATGTAATTCGGGTAGAAATCTTTCATTTTACTAAACGATATTACATGGATATATTCATCAGAATGGGAATCGGCGAACTCCATTGTTCCCGGTACAAGGCATGTAGCCTTATGCCTGCCCAGGGGCGTCAATATCTTTCTGTTTGCATGCACATCACCCACATACGCCCCGCCCTCCTCCAACATAACAGCCTTGAACATCTCAAGAGATGTCTTGACGGCGTCTTCTCCAACCAGATGATAGGGGTGATTGTCCGGCAGCGAACCGATACCTTCCAGGGGATCATTGCCAGCCGCGAGCACATCTATGCAGCCAGTGGAAAGACAACAGACAGGATCGCCCCTCGAGACCACAGCGACTTTCCTGCTCATATCCGCAAGCGCGATCGCTGCCATCATCCCCGACATTCCTCCGCCTATGATCACAACATCGTACATGCCGCTCATTGCTCCTGCTCCATACCCAGAATACCGAGATATATACTTTCAACAAGCTGTTCTTCCCGGAGTTGATCACCCCACAGAGCCGGTTTGATTCCCTTGAATCTTCTCTGCAGAAATTCTCTTAGAACATGCATGGATTCCTCCGGGGTCATCTTCCCCGTCTCCTGCATGATCCCCAGCGCCCGGTAAGTGCAAAACCCTCCCTGACATGGTCCCATACCCAGCCGTGTCCTGTGCTGGATGTCCCCGATACGTCTGGTGCCGATTTCCATGGCAACCCTTTCTACATCGTCCGCTGTTACCAGCTCACATTCACACACAATGTTTTCCAGGGTTTTCAGCCGTTTAGAGAGAGGATAACCACTCAATTCCCCCTGCCCCTCAAGGGGAAGTTCCGCCGTCCGGCACCTCGTCTTAAGGCCGAGGACATCCATTACCCTGTCCGATATCTTTTCCGCCATAAGCCTGTAAGTACTGAGTTTTCCTCCAATAATACTGAACATACCATTTTTGTGATCTATTATCCTGAAACCTCTGGATATTTTCCTGTCGTCTCCGCCATCCGCCTTAAGCAAAGGCCGGACGCCCGCGTAGGTCCTGATCAATCGTGTAGAACCAAAATCCGGGAGCATCTGCTGTGCCTGAGTCGCTATGATATCCACTTCGGCCGGATCAACTTCGCTTTCATCAGGATCGTTAACCGTAATGGACGTAGTACCCGCAAGACATACCGCCTCATTGGGCACAATGATATCTCCATCGGATGAAGGCCGCAGCCTGTTTATCACCATATTCGTCAGCCTGTGATTCGTGATGATAAGACTCCCCTTGGACAGAGTCATCGGCACACCGCTTCCGGCCAGAGACGCTATTTTGTCCCCCCACGCGCCTGCGGCATTTATGATAATCTTACCCCTGATCTCACTGACTTCAGATGTTGATTCTTCCTGCACCTTTACGCCGACACATCTGCCATGTTCCCGGATGATATCTATCACCCTGTTATGGGTCAGGATCTCTCCCCCTCTCTTCTGAGACGAGGTTATATTCAGCATGCACAACCTGAAGGGGTCGATGGAACAGTCAGGCACCTTTATCGCCTCTTCGAGAGACGGGTTGAGATTGGGGACCAGATCAAGCGCCCTGCTCGGGGAAAGCACTTCGGTAGAGATACCTGTCTCCTCACAACTCTTCAGGAACATATCCCTGAATCTCTTTGAATCGCCCGGGAGACGCACAAATAATCCGCCCGTTTGCTCCACGCATTTTACACCTATTTTTCGCAGGATCATATTCTCGGAGATGCACTCGGCCGCCGCTTCGGGATCATTCACCGCATACCGGCCGCCACTGTGAAGCAGTCCGTGGCACGCGCCCGTCGCCCCGACGGCAAAATCACCCTTTTCGATCAGACAGTGAGGGATGTCCCTGAGTGCCAGGTCTCTTGCTATGCCACAGCCCGTGGAGCCGCCGCCGATAATGATTACGTCAGTCTTGATCATAATTACTCTTCAAATTCATAATACTTAAAAAAAAGGGTCCAAGGATTCCAGGGGTCAAGGATTCAAGTGTTTGTTCTCTAAAGACTTTATCAGCGCCTTTAACATTCTTTCGCTTTCCGCTATGTCTTCTTTTAGTTTACCCAATGCACCTTTTTCAATTAAATCTAAATCCCCTGCCAATAATATCTGCGTTTCCAGTTCGCAAACAGAACCATAAGATATATAAAGCATCCTGATGTAATCCAGGGTTGTCTTTCTTCCATATCCTTCTGCTATATTAGAAGGAATCGACACAACAGATCTTCTTATCTGTGAAGTTAGACCGTATCTTTCTTCCTTTGGAAATTTTGCTGTTATTCTATATATCTCTAAACAGAGTTTGTATGACTTTTGCCAGACTTTCAACTCTTTGAAGCTTTTTAGCATTTCCCTTGAATCCTTGAACCCTTGATCCCTCAAACCCTTCTTTGTAGTTCTTCAGTATTTCACTCGGCCCCTCGAACCCTCGACTCCTTGAACCCTTTCTTTTACAGCAGCCGAACCGCTCTCTGAGGAAAATCAGTGATCAGCCCGGCAGCGCCCGCTTGCGTGAACCGCAGCATTTCAGCTTCCTCATTCACAGTGAAGAGATTAACAGATATCCCCTTTTCTGTTAATGCACGCACCTGTTTTTCGTCTATCAGCGTGCTGAGAACATTATAAGTTTCAAATTCCAAATTTCCCCAGTCCAGAGAATCAGTTTCAGAATAACCTGCCAAGGCCTGTATTGCAAGAGATGGATTCATGGCCTGGACCTCACGCAACCATTCATGATTAAAGGAGGAAATGACAACGCGCTCATAGTCTATCCTGGTATCATCTATCATTGCCAGCACCCGTTCAACCACGGGAAAATTCTCCATAGGGGTGGGGAGGCGTTTCAGCTCCAGGTTGACACAAAAAGAGGCATCCTGTGTAAAACAGAGGGCCTCGCTCAGCGTAGGTATCTTTTCATTCCGGTAAATCGATAGTTCTTCGTGCCCTACCAGCCCCGCCGCAATCCGGCCGAAAGGATCGGTCTTCGCGAACCAGGAACCCGCATCCAGCGAACGAATTTCACTCAGGGTAAATGTCGTAAAATACCACGGATCGCGATCCGGAAAACGGTCTTTAACATTGGTGGTGCGGGCAAGGGAATCATCGTGAAAAAGTATCAGCTCACCATCGCTCGTTACCACCACATCCGTTTCCCACAGATCAGCGCCGACCTCCAAGGCCTTGCGGGCTGCGGCCAGCGTGTTTTCGGGAGCCAGACTTCGTGCACCTCTATGAGCTATAATGAGTGTCATCTATTTACATTCTGATTGCTTACATCATTTTCTTAATGGCGGTCAGATACGGGCCTGAGCGATCCAGGTAAAATGACAGCGCCTTAGAGAAGTTTTTCCCCACAATCCCATCGACAAACAGCTGACTTATCTCCCTGTTACGTTCAAGAACCGACTGAACGCGAACAAAAATCTGACGTTCTTCGTGGGACATTCCCTTCATAATTGTGTGCAACGCGCTTCCGGCGCGGGGCTGGTACATCCAGAAATACAGCAGATCGAGAGCATTTATAATTACTATCTTTTCCAGGTCGAGTGCCTCGGCTTTTATGGCGCGCATGAACCTCTTGGGAGATTTAAGCATATCACACACATCAGACTCGGGGAAAAGCAGTTCCATGCGAGTATATATATCAAACATCTGCCCGAGTTTGCTTCGATAGTCCAACATGCGGATACGTATATTCTGGTAGCGATCGGCAAGCCCCTCTATAAAACCCGCCACACAGTCGGACGCGCCCTTGGAAATCACAGCGGCCCATCTCTGGAGAACGGCATTTGCATCCACAACTCCACACGCATAGAGTATATCACCCGTTATCATACTGAATACAACGGCAATGGGAATGGAAAGGATTGTCCTGAAAAAATTCCCGAAAACAGCGCCCCTGGACAGTCCGCGAAAGACGTTATGTGTTGAGATATACAACCCGTTTGCCAGGGCTATAACCGTATACAGCAGGACGGGACTGGTATAAGTCGTGACGCCGAATGTTCTGTCCAGCAACAGGGTTTTAACCAGGTAATCGAGCAGTGGAACAGAAAAGCCCGTAAAGAGGAGGGAATCCGTCAGGCGGTCCCAGCTGACATAATCATTCCATTTCAACAACGGAGAACGGCGAATACCGCCGCCGCCTATGACCGACTGGAGTATGTTGCGCGCACCCGTGATTCCGAACCAGATAAATGCCCCAAACCAGGAAAGCAGCCACCAGTCTTTGGTAAGATAAAAAGTAAGAAATGCCGGCACAAATCCTATCAGCACCTTTGTCCAGTTTTTCAGGCTGCTGTTGAGATATTCCCACGATATCCCTGCCCGGGTCTTCCGCAGATCCGGAGACTCGAGATAGAGGTTATTGGTGCTCTCCTCGTCAAATCCGCCTAACGTAACGACATTGCCCCCGGCTTCCACATGGGTGAAAAGTTTATCTATCTCCCATTCTTCCAGACGCTTTTTTCCTATAAGACGCAGGCCCGGAATACAACAGGCCATACGGTAAAAAGCATTCAGCAGCCTGTTGG
>JAFDAI010000052.1 GCA_019313905.1 Deltaproteobacteria bacterium
ATGGAATCAAGAAAGTTGTCTTCGTCCATATACTTGAGCGCGCCACACCACGCGGATGTATAGGTGTCCGCCACAAGACACGCGTCATGCGCCGCGAATTTCTCCGACATCCACTTTACCCGGTACCAGATGGGCAGATTGTCCCACAGCAACCTGTATTTTTCATTCGGTATCGCGCTGATCCCATTGGCAACGCGCTGTTTCATCTCTTCCAGCAATGATCTGTAGTAATCCACAGCTGTCTGCGTTCCGCGCAGGGTAACGATAAGGGCCAGGTGAAAAAACGCATCAAAACAGGTCATGGGAGAAGGTCTGTTCATGGCGGTGTCAAGCACCTCCTGCCATAACTCCTGCCCCTTAACTGAGAGTTTCCCCACTTCTTTCATCCTGTCATGATCAAACTTCTTTTTGCACGCATTTTCGAGAAAGGCAGTATATTCATCTATCTGTTTCCGGACGTATTTTCTTGCCTCATCGGCATATTCGGTGTGACAAAAGGGTGTATCCAGGATAAAGAGGGGAACGTTATAATACCGTGCCTGTATCTCATACCATTTGAGCACTGTTCCACATATATTGTTACAGCATATAAGCATGTCGGGCTTCGGCAATCCCCCTATGGGTCCACCATCCACCATGGAAGAAACAATATCGGCCCTCGCGTAAGAGCAGAGATCACCGCTGTATCCCAGATCTTCCGCCTTCTGGCACAGATCACCCCCCATCTTCGCAGCTCCGATCATGGCCCCGTAGTTCTCAGGATAGACGGGTATTACATCCATCGCTATAAGTGGCTCAACAGGCCCGCCGCTGGTAATCCATGCCACCTTTTTCCCCGTTTGCTCCGCTGTCTTGGCGTCTATATAGTAGGTGGTCATGATCTCTTTCATCTTTCCCACCGATTTTATTTTCCTGCTGTCTTTTTCCTTACCGATATCCACCATATTCTCATTTCCTCCTTACAGCATGTGGATAAAAGTCTCAAACCGTGTCATCAACTGTCCCTCGGATGGCAGTTGATCTTCGATCTCCAGCAGCATGCTGGGGACATTTTCTCTGTCTAAAAATTCCTTCATATAGGGATAGTCAAAATCGTGAGGGTCACAGAATTTCAGCAGGAGGAATACAACACCCCGGGCATTATTTCTTCTGACCATCTCTACTATGCTCTCCCCCCTGACCGTGTTTGACATATGCTTTGCGGGACATATCTGTCTTTCGATATACCTGTCCGCAATTGCCGCGACAGGATCACCATCCGTGCCGGCCTCCCCTTCAAAATACCTGGAGCCGGTGCAGAGATCGTCCCATACGACAACGCCTCCCGATTTCTCGATGATGGTATAAACATCCGGGTGATCACATATACTGCCGACCAGTATAATCCTCTTTCTCTCTGTGCCAGTTGAAGGGCTTCGTCAGGATGCCGGGATCCGTGGAACGTAATTCGTAAATGGTCTTGAGACAGCTGCGTATCATGTTGTACTTTTCTATTGATTCCTCCAATGCCCTGTCGGTTATCGTGACACCCATGCCTTTCTCCAGATCAGCCCTGAATCTCTGGAGGACATCTTTCATGTATTCTCTCGCGCTTTCGGTGTTCAACTTCACGGGAAGGACAACATCCGCGAAAAAACCGAAATTTGTGTTGAGACGCCAGATATCGGAAAGCCTCTGAATGGTGTCGCAGGTATGTGGAAACACCGTACCGTCAAGAAAGTCCAGTCTCCCCGAAAGCGCGTCTTCAAGCGCACCCCTGGCGAGAGAACAGGAATAGGATTGCAGATGCGCATCGGCCAGGGTGATGTTCCCCTTCGCGCCAAAAAGTCTCACAGGATGAATTCCCGCCGCGAGAATGATTTCCTCTGGAGTATAGGAACAAAAATAGCCCAGTACTTTTTTTCCCTTGTCCTTCAGCTTCCTGATATAATCTCCAGCGTCTGATACCGCCTCGTAAAAATCACTTAATCCCTCCATACACGTTCCCTTTCTCCCCTTTCCAGGCACACAGCCAAACAAAAGATTGGTAGCATATTATAGTACAGCTGTCATCTGTTTTTTGTATTGACTTTTCCGGCACAAAGGGGCAGAAAAAGCCGGTTGACAAAATTTGAAGCTCCCCGCAACAAGTTGCGGGGAATCTCCGATTGTTAAGGAAAGTGTTTATTTTTTATTCGCTCGCTAACTCCGCTGCAAGCAGCGGGGAATGCGCTCGCTGTTCAATTCAAGGAGGATGGTGGCATGTATGAAAAAAAGCCGTGGCTGAAATTCTATGAAGACGTTCCTGAAACCCTCGATTATCCCAGGATCAGCATGTTTGAGTCCCTTATGCGTTCAGTCAGGGAATATCCTGATTCCATAGCCTACGATTTCATTGGATATACCTGTACATACAGGGAATTTGCCAAGGAGATAGAAAAATTTGCCGCCGCCCTAGCGGCCATTGGCCTTAAAAAGGGAGACCGTATCACCATCTCCATGCCCACAACGCCACAGGGAATCATCTGTTTTTACGCGGCAAACAAGCTCGGCGCGGTGGCAAGTATGATTCATCCTCTTTCCACTGCCGCCGAAATAGAATTTTATCTAAATGTCAGTAAAAGCACATTCGCCATAACCCTTGACGCCTTTTACGGCACCTTCAACAAGATCCTCGACAATACCGGCGTTAAGACCATCATCCTGACAAAGATGGGTGACTACCTTTCTCCCTTGAAAAAATTCGGTTTCTATATTGCCATGGGGAGAAAAATACCGAAGGTCCCAGGGGATTCAAGGGTCAGATGGTGGAAAGATCTGATGAAGGAAAATCACCCTCCGGCGCCTGAAACAGATGTGGACACGGACGATCTTGCGGTAATTCTTTACAGCAGCGGCACCACAGGCGTGCCGAAGGGTATCATGCTCTCTAATATGAATTTCATAAGCGAAGGCATGCAGGTGGCAGAGTGGGGAAAAATGAAAGACGTAGAAGGTGGCGCTTCCATACTGGCCATACTCCCCATATTCCATGGTTTTGGCCTGGGAGTATGCGTGAATGCCGCTTTTATGGGAGGAGCCAGGAGCATCCTTGTCCCCACCTTTACGCCCGAGACAGTTGCTAAGCTTATCAAAAACAAGAATCCCTCCTTTATGGTGGGGGTCCCGACCCTGTACGAAGCCCTCAGCCGCAACTCCGATTTCAGGAGCGCTGACCTCAGCTGCCTGAAAGCCACATTCAGCGGAGCTGACACACTTCCAAGGGTGGTAAAAGAGAAATTCGAGGAAACAGTCCGCAGTGGCGGAGGCAATGTAAAACTCCTTGAAGGTTATGGCCTGACCGAAGCGGTTACCGCTATTATGGCTACCCCCATAAATGACTACAGAGAGGGAAGTGTCGGCGTGCCCTTCCCGGATATGCTGGCAAAAGTGGTGAATCAGAGTGGAACAGAGGAGGCGGCGCCGGGCGAGGATGGGGAACTGTGTGTCAGCGGTCCGGCGGTCATGCTCGGATACCTAGATCAGCCGGAAGAGACCGCCAATACTCTGAAAAAACATCCCGATGGAAAAATATGGCTCCATACCGGTGATATTGCCAGCATGGACGAAGACGGGTTTTTCTATTTCAAGCTGAGACTGAAAAGAATGATAAAGTCATCGGGGATGAACGTATATCCCGCGCAGGTGGAAGCGATTCTTTATGACCACCCGGATGTGGCGGATGCCTGCGTTATAGGAGTACCTGACAGGGCACAGGTGGAAAAGGTCAAGGCCTTCGTGATCATGAAGGATCCCTCAAAGGAAACGGAGGAGATGAAGGAGAAACTTATGGCCCATTGCGGAAAATCCCTGATTAAATGGAGTTGCCCGAGGGAAGTGGAATTCCGCAGTGAACTTCCACACACCCTTATCGGAAAGATAGCATACAAGAAACTCGGAGAAGAGGAGGTTGAAAGCCTGAGGGTAAAAGGTGAATATACGGGAGAATGAGACAAAAGGGCAGCCATATGGTTCAGGATCAAACGCAGACTTGACCTTTTTCTTCGTCTACAGGGGGGTCTTTTTATGGATCCGGGAATTCAGGCTTTTCTTTTGACAGAAAGGCCATGATCCCGTGATAGCATTCACCGGAAGCGATAAGATCCGCGGCCTCTTCGGTTTCCAGATCAAGGGCGTCTTCCAACGACAGATCGAGGGATTTTCTGATTACTTTGAGTGCGTGCCTTACGGCGCGCGGGCCATGCCCGGCAATGATCTCTGCCAGAGCCATCGAATTTTTAAGGGCCTTTCCCTGTTCACTGATACGATTTACAAGTCCGAGTTTGAGGGCCTCCTCCGCCGTGACCCGGCGCGCGGAAAGTATCAAATCCGCCGCGATTGAGGGGCCAACAAGACGCGTCAGCGAAACCCCACCACCCCAGTCCGGCATGAGCCCCAGCCGAACTTCCGAAAAGCTTATGATAATTCCCGGATCAGCAATTCTCAGATCACAGCGGATGGCAAGCTCCGCTCCCCCGCCATAGGCAATTCCGTTCATGGCGGCAATAACCGGAACGGGGAGGGAAACCAGTCCATCAACGACGCCACGAATCCTCCGTATCAGTATCTCAACGGGTCCGCGGTCATGATCCTGAACGGCACCTATCAGACCGGAAACCTGGGGATTATCGGGATTGACGTCAAATCCTGCGCAAAAAGCCTTCTCTCCTGCACCGGTTACAACCACCACACGGGGCAGCTTTCCGGCCAGCTCCGAAACGACATCTTCGAGATTGCTCCACATCTCTTCATCGAAGGCATTCCTCCGCCCGGGCCGGTCAAGTGTAACGATCGCGATATGTCCATCCCTCTCCAGGCGGACGCCATTCCCCGACATTATTAGCTCCTCTCTCCTTTCGAGGGATACATCTACAAATGGAGTGAATTCCCAAACCTGTCCAGATACACGCATTCATCAAGGCTTTTACGCGGTCGACCAGTTTCCACTGCAACCGGCTTACCAACAGGTATGGGGGCAACAACTTCGTACCCTTCCGGAACTGCCAAAAGCTGCATGCATGCATCATGATCTATTAACCCCACAACGACTGTTCCCAATCCCAGTTCATAGGCCCTGAGGCAGAGGTTCTGAACCGCCACTCCGAGGTCAAACATGAACCACTCAGAGAATTTCGTTTTATCTTCGCCACCCTTCGTCCCGGAAACGCCCATCTTCGCACAGGCGACAATTAGCACTGAGGCGGACATGGAACATTTTGCTGCCGAGTTTCCGCGGGAATAGGTTTCCGTTACCTTTTTCATAAGATCACGGTCTCTCACCACGATAAATTCCCATACCTGCGTATTTGCCCATGACTGCGCCAATCGTGCCGCATTGAGCATTTCTCTGATTTCTTCATCGGTTACATAATAATCCGTAAATTTCCGGATACTTCTTCTGTTGGTTACAGCTTCCATGAGTTCCATGTAAAATCACCTCTTCCATGAATATGCGCCTGCATCTATGATTCTGTTTATTAATGGTCCTTTCGCCCAATCTCTGCGTTATGCTCAGAAAATAATCCTCGAAATATTAACTATATGCCTGTGGTTATTTTTTTCGCATGCCTTGATCCTGAACGAAAATCCTCATAAATCAACAGAATCATCTATGAACACAAATTTATTTTTTGTCAAGGGAAAGTTATTCGAACGTGCAGATACCGGCGGTACCGTAATGCGGCAAAAAGACGCAGACGGCAACCGCCGGTCAAATCAAATACAACACAAAAACATGTAAAGTCCCGGCAGCTTTCCTATGCCCGGACACTTATGAATCGGCCTGGCCTAGAAACTGAATCTGACGCCCATGAAGATATTGTGGCTACCGTATTCTGCTTCCATTTTACCCTCTCCATTTTCAAAAGTGGGATCTGCGGTCGCGAAGTATCGATAACTGACATCCAGTGTTACGTTTTCAGCGACGGCATACCCTACACCGGCCACAAACTGATAAGCGAATACCGTGTCATCTTCACTAATACCTTCGTCAGAGGCTTCAAATTCAACCTTGGCGGCACCGATGCCGGCTCCGGCATATGGCGTGAAATTTGTGCCGGTCTCAAAGTCTACAAAACAGTTCAACAACAGGCTCAGGGCGGTCATATCTCCCGGAATTGGAAACTCCCCTTCCCCTGGTACTGAGATAGTATCAAGATCATTCTTGCGATATCCGGCCTCTGCCTCAACACGTATCATGCCAAAATCGTATCCGCCGGATATACCTGCACCATACCCCGTATCAAAGCTCAGAGTGGCTTCCTCCACGCCTTCCGAGAGATCGGCGTCATTGAGAAAAGTAACTCCGACCTGGGGGGTAACATAAAAATTTCCCGCAAAAGCAGGGGAGAACATTAAGACAAACAACACACAAACAAACCCGGCAAAAGTTTTTCTGTTCATTTCTTCCTCCTTTAATTTAGTTGATTGTATCTTCTCTTCCCATCTTCACGCTTAAAAAATGGGGAGCCGGTAAATAAGTTATAATATATTTTACATTATAACCCCTTGCCAAGGATGATACACCCGCAGGAAGCCAGGATCAGGCAACGCTCCGATTTTAATACTGCCGTAGAATCTCGATAATGAGATCACCAATAAATGACTCTGGCTTTTTCGGTTCAATTACGTTATCTTTCTTCATGATGTGCGTACTTTCTTTTCAGGGAGACAGGATAAGATGAAAGAAAAAAGAGAAACAGTGGTGAGCATAGTAATGGGGAGCGATTCCGACCTTCCCGTAATGAAGGAAGCGACATCAATCCTCGAAGAATTCCATGTTCCGCATGAATTGTTCCTGACATCCGCGCATCGCTCGCCGGAGCGAACATCGCTGTTTGCAGATGAGGCCGCCCGGCGCGGCGTCAAAGTTATCATCGTCGGAGCTGGCATGGCGGCGCACCTTGCCGGTGTCATCGCGTCACAGACACCACTGCCTGTAATCGGTGTTCCAGTTGATTCGTCTTCTCTTCAAGGACTCGACGCGCTCCTTTCCACGGTGCAGATGCCAGGAGGAATACCTGTGGCTACGATGGCCATTGGAAAGGCGGGGGCAAAAAACGCCGCCCTGATGGCAGTCAGGATACTTGCGCTGGAGGATGAAGGTCTCCGCAGGAAGTTGGATGTGTACATCAGGAAGATGGCCGATAATATCGAGAAAAAACAGCAGAAGCTATAGCGGCGGCTCTGCTTTTCTATCTATGCTTCGAGGTGGAAAATGCTACCTGTCATAGAGATAAATTCCGGCGAATCATCAATAATGAAGGCAGTGAGAATTATGGGAAAGGGGGGCGTTGTCGCCTACCCCACAGAAACCTTCTATGGCCTCGGTGCTGACATCGGAAATCCACAGGCCCTGGAAAAGATATACGCGATCAAGGGAAGAGATTTCAGCAAACCCATCTCCATAATTATAGGCAGCCGTGAAGATCTTGCAAAGTTCGCGAAGAACATCACCCCGGCAGCCGAAATCCTCATGGATCAGTTCTGGCCCGGGGGAATCACACTGCTATTTAAGGCATCTCAGAATGTTCCTTGGAAACTGACGGCAAAAACCGGGAAAATAGGTATTCGCCTGTCCAGCAATCCCGTCGCGACCCTTCTGGCACAGAGTCTTTCCGGCGCCATCACGGCAACCAGCGCCAACCGGTCCGGTCAAAAAGAATGTGTGTCGGTTGAAGAAGTAATCAGTAGTATAGGTGAAAATCTGGATGCCGTTATCGACGGGGGGAGGACGCCGGGTGGAGCGGGTTCCACCATTGTGGACACAACCGCTGATCCACCCATTGTTATAAGAGAAGGCGTTATCCCTTCGTCAGCAATATACAGTAGAGATCTCTAACACACCAGATGACAGGTATAATTATGGATCATCTCCCGATTAGTTGGGGTTAATTAAAGCAAAATAAGTGTGTTATCTACAATCAATACCAGAAGGGCTCAAGGGTCCAAGGATTCGAGGGTTCGAGTGAAAGGAAGAAAGACAACCCTGGATTACATTCCATCAAACGAAAGGAGAAATAACATGCCGATTTTCTTACTCTTTGGAACGTACACAACTGAGGCGCTTCAGGGGATAAGTGCCGAACGCACAAAAAAAGCGGTGAAACTGATAGAAGAGCATGGAGGAGAAGTCCAATCCATGTATGCCGTACTCGGCGAGCACGACCTTGTATTTACAATTGTTTTTCCAAGCGCTGAAAAAGCGATGGCCGCATCGCTGGCCCTTCGGAAATTGACAGGAATTTCTTTTACAACATCGCCGGTAGTAGATGTTGAAGAGTTTGACAGGCTGGCAGGCAAGGTAAAAGATGTGTAACCCGACGGGGAACACATTATATAAAATTCATCGCATTTGCTCGAAATGACAAGTGAATAAAGCTCGTCAAATAAAGATTCTAACCGGAACTTATTGAACAATATTATTCATCAGGTCATCGATGCTCTTTATAACAGCCGGTTCAGCGGTCATGGTTTTGGTTTTTCAAGATATTTCACCGCCTCGTCATATTTCTGCATCTGCACACAGGCTGGGCCAAAAATATTAACCCAAAACCCCCAGAGTTACCGATGTTGAACGTACAGATTCTCCATAAAATACGCTGGCAAGCCGGTTGAATCTTTCCGGGGAATCGGTGGAAAGGAACTCTCTAATACCTTCTCTGGAAAGTCTTTTTTCCACTTCCGGGTGTCTTGCCAGATAATCTCTCAGTTTATTCGCGATGACCGGCCCCTGACTGATAATTTTCACGTGAGAGGGTGTGTGTCTTCTGAATGTTTCATAGAGTATCGGGTAATGGGTGCATGAAAGAAGTATTGCATCTATTTCGCCATCTTGGGCAAACAATCTGTCAAGATATTCAGACACAATCGTATCAGAATGTCTTTCATCCTGCTTCCCGGCTTCTATTATCGGTACCAGAAGTGGACAGGCCTGATAGAATATCTGGATTGAAGGATCAAGTTTTTCAATCTCCGATGTATAAATCTTAGACTCGACAACCCCTTCTGTGGCAAGGATGCCTACCTTCCTGCATCTTCTATCCGCTATTTCTTCGGCCGACGGCCTGATCACACCGAGCACTTTCCTGTCAGGATATATACCCGGCAGAAATTCCTGCTGGATCCTTCTCAGAGCCCCGGAAGACACGGTATTGCAGGCAATGATAACCAGCAGGCACCCCCTTTTTATAAGGAAATCGACGGCCTGTATTGTATACTCATGCACTGTTTCCGGAGACCGCCCCCCATAAGGAACTCTCGCGTTGTCACCAAGATACAGATAATTGTACTCCGGCAGCTCTTGAACAACATTTTTCAGTACCGTCAATCCACCAAAGCCTGAGTCAAAAAAACCTATCATGCCTGTTCCCCTTCAGAAAATTCCAACTCTTCCCGGACAGTCGGTTCCCGCTCGGGTATTTAGATTCAAGCCGCACTGTTTGTCAATGCTTCTTTAGTTACTTTTTTAAATATGGGCATAGACGGGAAAAAATTACCACCCCCGATATCGACACTTATGAAAGATATGAAATGGAATGATTGGGAGAGTGAAGGGAGATATTTCTCCACACGAGCAGATTATTCATCCCTCTTTCGGTGTTGACAACCGGGAGGGTAAAAGGGTATTGTTTCCGAAAAAAATAAGGGGGGCATATTATGATCAGAGGTAAGAAAATTGTTGTATTAGCGTTATGTATCCTGCTTCTTGCCGCACTCTGGAGTTGCCAGACTCCGGCGGGAAGAACCGCAGGTGAGGTCATTGATGACGCAGGCATTACAACCCAGGTCAAAGCAAAACTTCTCCATGATAAAATATTGACCGGCCTTGCTATCTCTGTTTCAACCTTTGAGGGAGAGGTAACCCTTATAGGGGCCGTAAAAACTTTGGGAATAAAGCAACACGCGACCAGAGTGGCTGGTTCAGTAGCCGGCGTACGCGGGGTTAAAAATCTTCTTAAGATCAAATAGGTAGGAAAATTCACAACCCTGTTGTTCCGCGCTTAATTTCAGTGTCAGCACGAAAAACACAACGGTAATCCGTCAGCTTAACCAAGTTAGTATAACCTGGTTAAGCTACCTTAATGCGTGCGAGTATCGGGGTGTCTCTTTCCAGACAACATAAAAGGTCTGGAGAGAACTTCTGAGAGGCATCTGAATTGATCGTCAAGACAACGAGCAGCGCCATAATCGGCATAGATTCCTACCCGGTTGATGTGGAAGTGGATGTCTCCAGGGGATTGCCGCAGTTCTCCACAGTCGGCCTCCCCGATGCATCTGTGAGGGAGAGCAAGGACAGGATAAAATCCGCCATAAAAAATTCCGGCTACAGGTTCCCTGGAAACAGGGTGACCATAAATCTCGCTCCGGCGGACATCAAGAAAGAGGGGACCGGTTTTGACCTTCCGATAGCTGTGGGAATCCTGTCGGCACAGGGGGTAATCGAAAAGGAACGGCTCTCCGAATACATGTTCACAGGAGAATTGTCGCTGGACGGAGGCGTTAAAGGCATACATGGTGCCTTGCCGGCCGGGATCCAAGCGGCAAAGATGGGATTGAAGGGGATCGTGCTTCCAAGGGAAAATGCCGAGGAAGCCGCGATGGTTGAAAAGATAGATGTGATAGCGGTTGATTATCTGCACGATGTGGTTGAATTTCTTAACGGTACAAAAGAATTCCCTCCTATGGAGACAGACATATCTGACCTGTTTTCCCGAAGTCTCCATTATTCATTCGATTTCAGCGAGGTCAACGGCCAGAATCAGGCAAAGAGAGCTATGGAGGTGGCAGCCAGCGGCGGACACAACATTATCATGATCGGCCCGCCCGGCTCAGGCAAGACTATGCTGGCCCAGCGCCTCCTGACGATTCTGCCTGATCTTTCGCTTGAAGAGGCCATTGAAACAACAAAGATTCATTCCGTAGCCGGGCTACTCAGTAAAAAAGATTCTCTCTTGGCCGTGAGACCATTTCGCGCGCCACACCACTCTATATCCGACGCGGGTCTGGTGGGAGGAGGACGTATACCGAGGCCGGGAGAGATAAGTCTTGCCAACAATGGCGTTCTTTTCCTGGACGAACTGCCTGAATTCAAAAGAAATGTGCTGGAGGTATTAAGACAGCCTCTGGAAAGCGGCCATATAACCGTCTCGAGGGCTTCCGCCTCGGCAACCTACCCTGCCAGATTCATGCTTGTGGCCGCTATGAACCCATGTCCGTGCGGTTATTTTACCGACAGCAGGAGACAGTGTACATGCACTCCCCGCCAGATAAGACAGTACAGAGCCAGAATATCGGGCCCTCTGCTCGACAGGATAGATATCCACATAGAGGTACCCTCTATAAGATATAAGGATCTATCAAAGGAATCCGGGGGAGAAATATCCGAAACCATAAAGAAGCGCGTGAACAGGGCGAGAGATATTCAGAAGGACAGATTCAAAAGCGGCATATTGTGCAACGCCAGAATGTCCAACAGGCAAATAAAAGAGCACTGTGTCCTTGACGGAGATTCAAAGAGACTGATTGAAATGGCGGTTGACAGGCTGGGTCTGAGCGCAAGGGCCTATACCAAGATACTGAAGGTAGCCAGAACTATCGCGGATCTTGAGGATGAGAAAGATATTCGCCAGTCCCACATATCAGAGGCTATACAATATAGAACCCTCGACAGAGAAGCAATCTAAATGGCTTTGTAAATCCCGACTCATCGGGACTGCGTTCTCTCTTATTTTCCACTGCACATCTCCAAGTTCCTTTCTTCTTATCTCTAACTTTTCGGTGTGTCCATCACTTTGGGGGAACTTCACCGTCACTTTAGGGGAATTTCAGAGGGCACTTTTGAAATTTAGCTAACACTCTTTTTAAAAATTAGTAATTTGCATTGTCACTTAATATGTGCCAAATATGCGTGGTTTCCATGCTGGTCATCTTAAAGAACTGCCTGACAAATATCCCTGCTTAAACAGCAGGATCTCTTTAATTATCAGATGCATAGCTGGTGAATTAGCCGTTATTCAGGCTGAATGAGCATGAGTTTCAGTTTAACGATGTCATAGCACTTATCACGAGACCTTTGAAACATGAAAAAAGCCCGGATATTAATTGCGGAAGACAACGATCTTAACAGAGAAAATCTGGCGGACTTATTGTCTGAAAACGGTTGTGAGGTTAAGGCTGTCAGTAATGGCAGGGAGGCGATGGATGCTTTTACCTGTGATAAATACGATCTGGTCATAACGGATCTGAGAATGCCTCATGTGGATGGCATGGAGTTGCTTAAATTCATAAAAAAAATAAATCCCGAAAATATCGTTGTCATGATCACCGGTTATGCCACTGTGAACAACGCTGTTAAGGCCATGAAGATGGGCGCCTTTGATTATATAACAAAACCCTTGAAAAAAGATTTTGTCATGTTGGCTATCGAAAGGGCGCTGTCCCACGCAAAACTCAAAGAGGAAAATATCACTCTCCAGAGCCATTTAAAGGAAAAATATGACTTTGGCAAATTGACAGCTTACAGTGATAATATGAAGAATGTTCTTGAAAAAATCAAAAAGGTGGCTTCATCAGACAGCACTGTTGCCATATATGGCGAAAGTGGAACGGGCAAGGAACTGGTGGCCCGGGCGCTGCATTTCAATAGCGGTAGAAAAGCGTGTCCGCTTGTTATGGTAAACTGTGGGGCAATTCCTGAAGAGCTTCTCGAAAGCGAATTGTTTGGCCATGAGAAAGGCGCCTTTACCGGAGCCATACGGGGCAGAACGGGGAGATTTGAATTAGCCAATGGGGGAACAATCTTTCTCGATGAGATAGGCGACATGAGCCCTTCATTGCAGGTAAAGGTGCTGAGGGTAATACAGGAAAGACAGTTCGAACGAATTGGTGGCATGAAGACCATAGATGTTGACGTAAGAATTATTACCGCGACAAACCAGGATTTAGAAAAGGCCGTGGCGGAAAAAAGATTCAGAGAGGATCTCTTTTACCGCATCAATGTAATACCGATTCATCTTCCTCCTCTCAGAGAAAGGAAGGCGGACATACCCGTCTTGGCCAATCATTTCCTGAGAACATTTAATAAATCGAAAAAGAAAAACATAGAGGGATTATCGCCCGAAGCCATGAATTGCCTCACAAAATATCACTGGCCGGGCAATGTAAGAGAATTGCAAAACCTGGCAGAAATGCTTGTTGTCATGAAGGAATACGACAAGATAGAGCTAAAGGATTTACCTGATAAAATAAGACTGAATTCAGGGGGAACTGAAAGGACTATAAGCGGCGTTGAGCTCCCTGACGGCGGCTTGGGTCTGAACGAAACAATCGGTCAATTTGAAAAAGATTTACTCCAAAAGGCCCTGCAGAAATCGGGAGGGGTAAAAAACAGGGCGGCAAAGTTATTGAGCCTGAACAGGACAACTTTTGTAGAAAAATTGAAAAGATATAAGATCAGTTAAAACTCAGCGCCTCCCTTACTTTCTTCACCAAATCAATCAGCCGATACGGTTTTCCGATAAAACCGGCTGTTCCGGTTTCAATTGTCTCTTTTACCCTTTCAATGGCAGGATAACCGGTGGCAATAATAACTTTTATTTCGGGATTGATTCCAAGAAGCTTCTCAAGACACCTGTGGCCGCCCATGCCGGGCATCCCCACATCCAGGATTACCAGATCGATCCGACTCCCTTTTCTCTCATAAATCTCAACGGCCTCCTCTCCGCTTCCCGCCGTGATAGTCGTATAACCATACTGACCCAGTATATCGCACGCTGTATTGAGAACGAACTTCTCATCATCCACTAAAAGAATGGTCTCGTCGCCGCCAAGCGCCCCGCCCGCCTTTTCATGCTCCGCTGCTGTCCGCTCTTCCGCATCCTCAATAACCTCCAATACCGGAAAATAGACACTGAAAACGGTTCCCTGACCGGGTTCACTGTAACACGTTATGTAACCGTCGTGATTTTTTATAATACCATAAACCATGGCAAGACCGAGCCCGGTTCCTTTGCCTGCCTCTTTCGTCGTGTAAAATGGCTCGAATATATGTTCCAGCGTCTCCCTGCCCATGCCACAGCCAGTATCTGAAACGGTTAGCAATACATACCTCCCGGGGGCAGAGCCTATATGCAAACTACAGTATTCCTGATCCAGTACTGTATTTTTCGACTCAATGACAAGTCTGCCACCATCAGGCATGGCATCGCTGGCATTGATCACAAGATTCATTATTACCTGTTCAAGCTGTGCTGAATCCACATTGATAAGCTTGAGATCATCAGACAGATGCGTTTCAATGGATATCCGACAAGCTTCGCGCTCCCCTGGATCAATCTGTTAATCTGGTTGAGGTAATCACGATCGGGATCACCCTTTGTCTTTCTCATTAAGAGAAGCTGAGTATAACCGGAAATACCCTGAAGGACATTGTTGAAATCATGCGCGATGCCTCCTGCCAGGACACCTACGGCCTCCATCTTCTGAGCGTGGCTGAGTTGTGCTTCGAGCTTTTTCCGCTCAGTAATATCCTGTCCTGAGACAACAGTGGCAATTTGCGTCTTGCCGTCATAGACAGCTGAGGAATTCCACAGTACTACGCGTACTCCTCCATCCCTGTGCAGAATCGGGATCTCCACCGAACATTCTCCACAGGATGCATTTTCAATCTTTTGCAGAAAATCAAAACTGTCCTCTTCGGAAAACAGTGCATCCAGAGGCTGACCAATAATCTCCGACTCAGCGTAACCACTCATCCTGGCAAAGACTTCATTGAAGCTGATGATCTTCTTCTCCTGATTCCAGACAACAATGGGCGCGTTGATATGCCTGAACAAGTCACTCAGATAATGGTCGATTTCCAGTTTCTTTTTCATTATATCCCCACTACTTAAGTTCACAACTCCACTACTCAAGGTTCACTGTTAGAAAAATATCCCCACGCAGGAGTGCGAAAACGAGCAAACCACTAATCTCTGAACGGTCACTATTTCCCCATCCCGCCCATACAGACATCTACAACAAAAGATCCATCATCCGTCTCAAACGGAATAATAATACTTGGACCACCTAAAACATGTGTGATCGAGTGACCTTTGCCTGTGACTACAGTGGGAATTGCAGCTAAGATAGTTAAGCCGATCGACTCCAACTCTTTTCTGGACACGCCTGAAACCATATTTGTTATCTCACCCACAGCATCCGTAATATCGCCATTGATTTCTTTAATCTCTTCGCCTAACATATTTGATACAATTTTCAATATTGCTCCCTTAGAAAAGCTCAGAGCCATTGAACCGGTGACTGATCCCGTAAGACCTATGATGCCGGAGACATCACCCCTGGCCAAATTATCCTTTTTAAGATAAGGCTTACCCGGTTTCGGTTCGACAAAGGCCATTGTCTTCAGTACGCTAATCGTCCCGTTTAAAAAGGGATTTATAAATTTGACTTCCATGCTTTTCTCCTTACATATTCTCTGTGATTTTCTCAATCTTTTCATTCAGGACTTCGGCGGTAAAAGGTTTTACAATATAACCACTGACACCCGCCTTAATTGCCAGCACAACGTTTTCCTTAAGGCCTTCCGCAGTAACCATCAAGAACGGCAACCCGGAAAGTTCATTATCCGCCCTGACAGCTTTAAGAAAGTCATGACCATTCATATTGGGCATATTCCAGTCGGAAATGATAAAATCTATGTTCTGTGATTTTAATGTACTCAAGGCCGCCACACCATCTTCGGCCTCGACAATATTTTTATACCCAGCCTGTTTTAAAAGATTTTTAATAACTCTTCTCATAGTAGCAAAATCATCAACTACCAGTATTTCCATATTCTTGTCCACATCCATAACTATACTCCCTATCTTTTTTCACCTTACATTTCACTCAATTCAAACAAACCTTCGGGATCCAATATCAATCCCACATTGCCATCCCCCAGAATAGCGCCACCGGAAACCCCTCTGGCACTTTTCAAGCCCTCACCAAGACTCTTGATCACCACTTCCTCCTTACCTATAATCTCATCCACCAGCAGGCATTTGGATTTATTTTCACCCTCAACCACCACCATTATAGCTTCCCAGGGATCTTGATGCTCAGGCTCTATATCGAAGAGTTCATGCAATCTTACCAGCGGAACAAGATTGCCCATCACATTTATCGTTTCACCCTTGCCGACAACCCTGTTATATTCTTCTCTCGTGGGGCGCAGCAATTTACTGATCGCGGTAGTAGGAATAATATACTTTTTCTCACCTACCCGCACGATCATACCATCAATAATGGCCATGGTAAGAGGAAAGCTGAGTGTAAGAGTGGTTCCTTCACCACTTATGCTACCGATCTCCACCTTACCGCGCAATTTTTCCACGGCCTGCTTTACCACATCCATTCCGACTCCCCTGCCGGAAACATCGGTCACCTTTTTGGCAGTTGAAAGACCGGGATGGAAAATGAGTCTGTAAATATCCTGGTCTGAAAGGCTGTCTGAACTGTCAACCACTCCATTGTCAACAGCTTTTTTCAATATCCTGTCCTTATCCAGCCCTTTGCCGTCATCGGATATCTCAATCACAACATTGCCACCTTTGTGGTATGCCCTGAGTCGAACCAAACCCTTCTCAGGTTTACCCAGCTTTATTCGTTCTTCCGGGGAATCTATACCATGATCCACGGCATTCCGTACCATGTGGACAAGTGGATTGTATATTTCATCCACCATATTCCTGTCTATCTCCGTATCTTCACCCTCCATAATAATACCAACCAATTTCCCGGCATCCCTGGACAGATCTCTTACCAGACGGGACATCCTCTGAAAGGTTTTCTTGATCGGTATCATCCTCAAGCTGGTGGATGTCCTTTGAAGTTCCGATGTAATGCTGGACAATTGGGAAATGTTCCCAACCAGCTTCCTGTCTCCATTCGATTGAATAATCCGGTCCTGCCTGATCATCGCCTGGGTAATAACCAGTTCACCAACCATATCGATAAGATTGTCCAGTTTCTTTATATTCACTCTTATCGTGGCGGTATCTGTACCCTGACCAGCCTGTTTCCTCAATGCCCGAGATACCTGTTTCGGAGTAACCTTACCTTCGGCGATCAGGGTCTCCCCGATCTTTTTTGAGGAAATTGCTTGCTGCGCAATCTCAAGTCCTTCTTTCAGGCCCTTCTCCGTTATGACACCTTCTTCTACCAGTATCTCTCCCACTTTTTTTCTTTCCTGCGTATCGGGTTCTCCCTGTTCAATATTTTTTATACGCCCCCTCAAAGCAGACAGATCAATATTTAGAGGTTCGGCCGTCCTGCCCTCAAGATTGTTTTTCAATTTAACGATCATTGCCTTCAGGGCATCGGCTCCGTCAAGGATTACATCTATAAACCAGGAAGTCACAGACAATTCACCATTTCTTGCCCCGTCCAAAATGGTTTCCAGGCTGTGGGCAAGTTCACGAATCTGCTCCAGGTTCAAAAAACTTGCCACTCCCTTTATAGAGTGAAACGGTCTGAAGATAGCATTAATATAATCTTTGTTCTCTGGATCCTGTTCCAGATTCAATATGTTTACCTCGATCTCATCAATATACTCCAAACCCTCAGTAATAAAATCCCTCAACAATGACTCGTCCTGTATTTCAACAGTTTCAGGCGCCTGGTGTTCCTGCTGAGAAACTTCTACTGATTCTTCAACCGTCAGTTGTTCTTCAGCAATCACCTCGTTGCTGGTTGCTCGTTGCTCCCCGGTAAGCGCGGCAATCGACTTCATAAAAATCCCAATGTCACCCTCGTAGCCTCCAGTGTTCTTAAGACTGTCGCCGATCTCCTGCATCAGGATGATACCCTTTTCAAGAACATTAAACCCCGCCTCTTTATCATCAATATCATCAAGAACAGTCTTTTCTAAAAGCAAGCTCAAACCGCGGACAACGCTCTTCAATTGAAATACTTTTTGGCTGTCTGCCTCTTTTATCAGCTCATCCAACTTATTAAGTAACTTCCCTGCGGCGGGCACATTGATCTCTTTGCTGTCAAGAAATAAAAAGTCGGAAGCCATACCGTCAATCAAGCTTATCAAAGAATCATATCCCATAACTCACACCATCCTCACTATTTCTCTGGCGACCTGATCCAATGGCGCTACTTTATCTACAGCACCCAGTTTTATCGCCTCGTTCGGCATTCCGAAGACGACACATGATCTTTCATCTTGGGCGATTGTTTTTGCACCAGCCCGTTTCATCTCTAAAAGTCCTTGAGCACCATCCGCTCCCATGCCAGTGAGAATAACGCCGATCGAATTCGGTCCCGCGTACCTTGCGGTTGATTTAAACAGAACATCAACGGCCGGGCGCTGATGGTGAACCATCGGGCCATTCTTGATCTCAACATAATACCTGGCGCCGCTCCTCCTGAAGATCATGTGGTAATTACCCGGGGCAATCAATGCAGTCCCCGGATTTACAGAATCATTATTCCGGGCCTCCCTCACCGTGACCTGGCAAAGACCATTTAGCCTCTCCGCGAAAGCCGCTGTAAAATTGGCCGGCATGTGTTGCACCACAAGTATCCCTGGAGAATTTGGAGGCATCTTGAACAGAACATTTTTCAATGCCTCCGTTCCGCCCGTAGAGGCGCCGATGGCAACAACCTTATTAGAAGTTTCTGCAAGAGCCTTTATCGGCTCAGGCTTCGTAGAGCCGGCCCCCTCATCTGAAACTTTCTTTGACATTCTCACCTTTGATGCAGCCCTGATCTTATCGGCGAGCTGGGCACTCATATCCCCGACCGAATAGGCCCCTCCCGGCTTCGCAATAACCTCCACAGCCCCACTATCCATCGCCTCTAACGTCATTTTCCCTCCCTTTGGTGTGAGGGAACTTACTATGATTACCGGCAACGGATAATGCTTCATCAGCTTCTTGAGAAAGGTGAGACCATCCATTCTTGGCATCTCGATATCCAGGGTTATTACATCCGGCTGGAGTCTTACAATCTTATCCCTGGCAACAAATGGATCAGGCGCTGTTCCCACTATCTCAATATCGGGAAACTTCGAAAGCTCCTCAGAAAATATCTTCCTCACAATAGCAGAATCATCAACAATGAGTACTTTTATTCTTTTCAAAACCACTTACCCCTATCACGTCAGGCTTACTCCACCACTTCGTTAATCCATTACTTTACTCTGACAGAGATCATAATATGAGACCTTTGAAAATATGATTCTTCGATGCTCAAAACTCTGTGCAGCTTTTAGATAGTGGGGAACGGGCGCTACTTAAAACTTACCACCACGGCAACTTTTTCACCATCAGAGTCAAAATCCATCCTGCAGACATTTTCTTCTAAAGACGGCTCGGAACGTCCAGGATTAAATATCGGTATTGACAGATTAAATACCTCTGTACTGTCAAGTTTGCCTAAGAAATTTCCGCAGATCATATTAACCGCTTCTTTTGAGCAATCCTCCACGTCCTGTGCGCCAATTTCCATTAAATCTTATGGCAGCCTCTATATCATATTCATTATCGTTAATATCTGAAGACTCGAGAAAAATGAAAAACATCTTTTCAAAGACCTCAAAAATCGAGAGCCTCATCATCTCCTCTATCTTCTTCATATTCTCCTTCATCATTCACTCCTATGACTTCATAAAGGATTTTCTTAACCTCCTCAGGCAAAAAGGGCTTCTTTATAAAACCCTTCGCCCCCAGACTGAAGGCGTACTTCATACGATCTTCACTACTTTCCGTTGTTATTACTACAACGGGAATATCTTTGAGAAGGTCGTACTTTTTCAATTCTTTCAACAATTCAAAACCGTCCATCTCTGGCATATTTATATCCGATAAAATCACATCCACCCAATTCCCTGTCAGCGCCTTCAGCGCCTCATTCCCGTTTCCGGCCTCAAAACATTGATCCACTTTGAAACCTGAAATCGAAATGATCTTCTTTATAAATCCACGCATTGATCTTGAATCATCCACAATCAGTACATTAAAAGACATAATAACTCCTCAATTGCCGCCTCAAAAAATAATACTACGGCTCTTCGAAAAAAACATAACACAGAGCAGCATGCCCCCCCTGTGGGGCACATAGACACCACGCTACAACACAACACGGTAAAATCCTTTTGCTTTTCAGATTTCCCCACTTTCCACTAAATTGACCAATTCCTTTGCGCTCTCAAAATCCTCCAACAACAGGACTATACACTCCTCGATATCCCTCTGGCAAAGCCCGAATTTGTCAATTACTTCCCCCAATCCTCTGTAGGCCAGGCCATCCTCGCCACCGCCGATTCCCATCATTAGACAGGCCTGATCTGCAAGATAAATAAGCCAGGGAATGGTATCATCACCCCTCTTTATCAAATCGGGTCGATGGTGATAGGTAATGGCTTCCGTCATCTCCATGGGAAATTCCCAGAGGCGTGTTATTTCTCCTCCAACTTCCGCATGATTGATACCAATTACCTTTTCTTCCGCTTCGAGAAAAGAATATCCCTGATTCGAAACAAGATCCATAATCTCCTGAAACGACTCATGGACATATTCTCCCAGAACAACCTTCCCGATATCATGAAGCAGTCCTGTCGTAAAAAGTTTGAGATCTTCCTGACCATAGATCTTTTTAGCCAGAATCCGGGACATCAGAGCCACCCCCACAGAATGTTCCCACAGTCTGGTCGCCTCCAGATAATACCCCTTGACCTTCTTATAAAATCTTGAGGTTCCAGCCGCCTGGATTAGACGGTGAAGATTTTCCCGCCCCAGATAGGCCACAGCCTCACGAAGAGTGAATATCTTATACCGAACACCAAAATATACCGAGTTGCACATTCTGAGGACATTCGCTGTTATCGCCTGATCATATTGAATGACATTGACCAGTTCCGTTATCGAATAATCGGGATTGCCAATCAATTCCGAGGCCTTTTGAACCGTTGCCGGAAACGCAGGAAGATTGTTGATGGACTTCAATATTTTTTTATTGATCATAACAACCCTCTCTGTTTTCACAACATCATTACTCAGGTCTGCGGAATCAGTCTCACGCATAACTTACAATTCCTTCAAAAGCTTGCCGGAACTCTTAACAATGACCCTGCCGGTAGAAATGTGAACTTCAACAGTCCGGTTATAATTCTTACCGGTGTCCTCTCCATCTATCATGACATTATTCTTCCAGAACATCTTCCTCAAAGCGGTTATGTTTCTCTGTCCGATCCTGAAATAGTTCGCGTCGTCCAAGATCTGTCCCCCACCGGCAACCTTTGTTATCATCCGCTTTTTTTCAGCCCCCAGCTCATAGCAGGATTTAAAGAGGAGCGGTATCCCGGTATCGGCAAACATTGCCGGTTTTTCCTTTGACTTTTCTGAATCAAGTGACGAATCGGGTAGCATGTAATGTAAAAGCCCTCCTACATTTGCCACGGGATCATAAACAGCAACACCAATACATGAACCGAGGGCATAAGTAATCAATACATCCTCAATATTTCCACTCACCTTCAGATCTGAAATTCCGACCACAATCTTGCTCATAAAGATATTACAAGCATTCAGCTGTCAGCCGTCAGCTCTTGCCCCTTTCTGTTTGTTCAAGTTAAAACATTAAGCTCTAAATACAAAAAATAGGCCGAATCGTGTTCTGACTGAACGCTGATAGCTAATAGCTTACTTGCGATAAACACTCGGTCCGATGTATTTGAACCGGTGGGTTAAACCTGTCAAACTTTCAGAATGCCCGATAAAGAAATAACTTTCTTTCTTCAAACAGTCATAAAATCTGTTCACCAGACCAGCCTGAGTTTCTTTATCAAAATATATCATAACGTTCCTGCAGAATATGATGTCAAAAAGATCACCAGAAGGCAGAGTTTCCATGAGATTAAATCTTCTGAATCTGATAGTATCTTTCAATTCCCTTTTTGCCCTGTAGTAACCTTTCCAACGTTCCTGGCCGATCTGGAAATATTTTTTAAGCAATGAATTAGAAATTTTTTTGACCCTTTCCTCCGGGTATATGCCCTCTCCGGCAGCTCTGAGCGCCTTTGTGGAAATATCGGTGGCCAGTATTTTAAGATCGATGTTTCTGCTTCCAATAATCTCTTTCAGGGCAATGGCGAGTGAGTAAGGTTCTTCCCCGGTCGAACAACCTGCGCTCCATATCCTAAGCTTCGGCACGCGATAGTCATTACCGTCTGTTTTTACCATCGCAGGAATAACCTCTCTAAGCTGCCGGAAATGGTCGTTCTCCCTGAAAAAACTCGTCAGATTGGTGGAAAGAGAATCGATCATAGTAATCAACTCATCGATTCCCTCATTGGTAGTCACATAGCTATAATAATCCGCAAAAGACTTGAAATTCCCTTCCCTCAGGCGTTTACCCAACCTCGCCCTCACCAGTTCTTTTTTACCCTCATGCAGATTGATGCCGCACTGCTCGTAAATAAGGCGACTTATCTTTTTATAATCTATGTCTCTTAATTCGTATATCATCGTCGTTACATTCCTGCATTGAAACGCCCCGCAACAATCTGCGGAGAATGCGCTCGCTACGCATTTTCACGCACTCATTTACCACTTGAATTGCTAAAAACATCCTGGATAACTGACCAAAAAAACCGAATGTTTTCAACAGTATCTCTACTTCAGAAAGAGGAATCTTGAAATGCCTGCCTATCTTATAGGTCTTAATCTTGCCATCCTTTATCCACCGATAAATTGTAAATCGATGAACATTGAACAGACCAGCCGCTTCTGAAGTAGAGTAAAACGTTTTTGACATCTTCGCTCCTTACATACATACAAGCAAGAAATCGACTGCTTGCAACGATTTCATCTGACGCAACTAATGTACCTAATCGGCAAAGAAGGTGAAAAACTTTAACCCGGAATTCAGAATGGCATTGTCGCAAACTGCCATCAGCCAAAACCGATAGTGGTTTGCCAAAATCTCCTTATTCTATTGAAGATGGATTGAGTCAAATATCTGATAGTCAGGCAATTCTTGCCTGTCTTACGTAGCGTGGGGTCTCTGTGCCCCACAGAGGGGGTACGCTACTGGTAAATGTTAAAGAACATGAACTTCCCGATCGGGTCGAGGACAAGTTTATTCATCTTTGACACACAGATTGCTCTGGAAAGTCCATATTGAGTTACTTTTTCCATCAATCTCATTTTTTGAGTCAAGTTCTTAACCGAAATGCCGATGTAATGTCATATTGAAGAAGTTCAGGAGAAGAAACTGATAGGGATGGGCATTGAAAGTGTAGTTCATCCCGACTCGCTGGAGACCGTGATCTCTGCCGCCAAGAAGAGAACCCTGGGAGACCCTGAGGTTCTCAGAACATACATTATTTTCCTGAAAAACAACCAGAATGGCAATTTAAGGGTTTGTGTTTCGCTTTATCCTTTGGGGAAGCCATCAGGAACTTTTCTTGTACTGGCGGAACCTGAGGGGGGTTGAACTTATAGGTCATACAATCAAAAAAAGAAAGGAGGCGATAAAGAGTGGCAGAATTAGTTGAAAAGATGGATCAGGCAGTAAAGGTCATGGCAGACAGAGAAGGAAAA
>JAFDAI010000091.1 GCA_019313905.1 Deltaproteobacteria bacterium
ACTTGCCCCTTAATTCCAAACCAAATACTTCGCATGAGTGGGTCTTTTCCTTTGCCACCGTAAGACTCAATGAAGTCGGCTAGGCCTTGCACGATGCGGTATCGAAACATTCTGTCCTCCTTTTAAACTGTTTTACTCTCTTTAGCAACTTCTCTTGGTCATCTAGTTCGCTCTCCCAGATAACAAGGGTAGAAAAGCCATACTGGGCAAAGTAATCTATCCTATCTTGTGGGTTTTGTCCCCTATGGAAGTAATCCCCATACAACTCAATTAGTTTCTTAGCACCATTTATATTTACAAAGTCTGGGATTTTCCCTCCCAGTATTATTAGGCTCCCGTCAACATTGAGGGCATACTCGTTCAGCAACGCTTCTCCAAGAATATCATTTAGTCTTGCTTCTGCCTTATTCGGTTTAACATTACAGGACTTGAGCCATTTCCTGATATTCTCTTCCTTGCTCATTGGGTTTTTATCACCCTTTGACAATCCCCTTGCTATTCTTGTTCGGCTCATTTTTGCTTTACACTCAGGAGATTTTGGGATACCTGCTCCAATATGCGTGCCGTAATTTGGATTATTAGCACCTTTACGGATATGGGTTCTATTATACTCGGATAGCTTAGGATGGCTTGCTCCTTTGGCATTGGAATTGCCCTTGTTTGCTTCCGATATAAGCAGTTTTGTGGACTCAGAGTGCTGTTTACCAAACATAGGGTTAATCTCCCCACTGTGGTTGTGTTTACCTATGCTAGTTGCAGAGATTTTAGCCCGGCGGATTGCTTCTAATTCTGGTGTTGCCGCTCTACCCATTATTCTTCCTTTTCTAAAGTATCTTCCCCTACAGATTTGGCACCTGGAAGGGGAGGCTTCCCTTGTTTTACCCACGAAAAATACCCTAAACTTTTTGCACCCATCATTGCTGAAGTTGCTATAGATGCCTGCAACAATGGCGACATTTCCACTCCACATTGGCACCAAAGTTCCGCAAGGTCATTTAGCTCAGCCTCGGTGAAAACAAATCCAGAATACCCTGTTAGCTCAAAACCTACTCTCCCAGCTATAGAAGCAGGAAGCCTCACTGCCGCAGGATGTAGCGGCACCTTTCCCGCCCTCATCACCTTTTCCTCTGCTCCCAGCTCCCTTACCGGCAATGGTTCTCGAAGTTGCTCATCCTCATCCCTACCCTGGAATGGTGGAGCCACTTCAGCTTCCGGCTTCGTGAATTGCATGCCTCCCCCTCCCTCAACCTTACTTTTTGTTACTTCCATCTTTTACTCCTTTCAAAGTTCTTTATCCATTGTGCTATCTTTTCTAGAGAAGTCTTCCAAATAGCATTCTCCCATAGAACTAGGCACCAAAACCCAAATGAGTTATAGACCATTATTCGTCCTAATTCAGTTCTTTGCCTATGCCATGCTGTTCTAGGATATGAACCTGTCGGCATTACTTTTTATCCCCACCGAAGAGGCTTGAAAAATCCAGTGGCCAAGCACTCGGCGGCTTTTTCTTTTCCACAGGTTCGAGCACCTTACTTTCTACTTCTCTTCCCACTGCAATCTCCGTAACTGCTGGCTTCTCTGGCTCCGCAATAATAGGTGCAGGCACCCCATCCTTAAGTATCTTCTCAAACTCACTGCGAGGTATTCGCCACCTACTACCTAGCGGCTTAATACCTCTTATTCTGCCCTCTTGAAGCATCCACAGGACCCACTGGTACGAGTATCGTAGCTTGTCTGCAACCTCGCTTACAGTGAGGAACTCCCCTACCTCAATTTCCTGCTGCTGCTCTTGAGTAACTTCACCCTTCTTCCCCTTATCTACCCGTTCTTCCTCCGGCATATTATCACCCTCCTCATGTTAAGTATGATGATTTATAACAGAAAAGTCAAGTACTGTCTATAACCTGTATACTTTAGCTTTTTTCTGTTTTACCATGTATTTACATAGGGTAACACAGGCGTTATCCTAAATAATAACAGGGAGAATTGTTATGCCGGATGTAAAAATGGTTTGGGGTTTCCTGGCGGTAATACTGGTGGTGATGGTAGGGCTGTGGGTGTTCAGGCTAGTCAAGAAAGAGATACCGGTATAAGGAGGAATAGCAAATGCCAACTACACAGAACCTTATTGGTATGGTTATGCTGTTTGCCATTGTAGTCGGTGCTGTCTTCTTTGCTGACTGGCTGAAGGGACGAATGGGAACGTAAAAGAGAGGGAGGGGCTATTAGTAGTTCCTCCCTCGTTTCTTTTGGAGGTTCTAAATGAGGATGGATTGGAGTTTGCTTCTTAATATATTCCTGGCGATTGTGCTTGCCAGGATATTTGAACAAGCCATGCTTCAAGGCCATAATACTACTACGGGAACAAGAGTGGGAGCGGAGGTTAATAGTCCAGCTGTTCCCACTATTACATACTCCAATCCAATAGACCAATATTTAGCGGA
Source organism: Deltaproteobacteria bacterium (assembly GCA_019313905.1). GTDB lineage: Bacteria > Desulfobacterota > Syntrophia > Syntrophales > UBA2210 > UBA2210. The sequence goes on from JAFDAI010000091.1 coordinate 2,445, forward strand.
AAAGTACCCAGGTGCGAGATAAAAGTAGTTTCATTGATATGGAGGTAAATAATGAGTCCAACGGCTGTAAAAGAAGAAGTTTTCGACCTAAACCAAAACGTAACAGGTGTTACAGCAAGAGACCTGGCTGCTAAAACTGCTGATGCTAGCCTGCAACCGGTTTTCGAGTATCTGGTGCCGGTTGGCTACTCACTGGTTTTTAGTAGGGAGGATACACTGGCGGCTTACCTGGAAGATAATGAGGGAAGCCCTGCCGAATGTGTTGCCGGCGTAAGGGTAGATGTGGTGGTAATGGATAGCAGTAAGATGAACGTCCGGTCTATCCTTAATCCAATCAGGTATGGTGGTATCAAGGACTTTACTAACGAGGATAAGCTCGCCCACCTTGATGTTCCAGACGGAGAGGTAATAGTAGCCAAAGAGGGTGAGAGGGTCTGTCTCAGGGCAGACAGCAGTGGCGCCATAGTAACCATTGATGCCTCCGACTGTTATTTCCGGCTTACGTGTCGTAGAATCAGACATAGTCTATTCGAATAGGAGGAAAGATAATAATGCCAGAAATTTTAGAAGCACCATTCAGACTTTATCAGGATGACCCCGTAATAGCAGTGGCTGACGGAGTAGCAAGCACATGGTCGGGCATCTGGAAGTACCAAGTTCCAGTTGGTGTCTCGCTAATTATTAAGCCAAGTCACACTTTTGCTGCCTACATCGAGGATGGTTCTGCTGAAGTCGGCGACCATACTTGTTCCGTCAGGATTGAAAAGCGGGATGCAAGCGAGAGCGATGTGGCTATCCTCTTCGGACCAAAGCTTTACAAGTCAGTTAAGCAGTTCGTTGACACGAACAGGATAGCAAAGTTCAGTGTGCCGGAAGAGGGAGTAATTATCAACGAGCGAGAGTACCTGGTTGTTGTTGTCTACGACGACGGCACCATTGACGAGTCAGACTCTTACTTCGAGATGCACATTGCTAAAGTACGGAAAGCACTGGGAGCATAGCTTCTCAGGGCTATTAAAGGAGGGTAATTATGCCGGGAAGAGTTAAGGAAGAAAGCTGGGACCTGAATAGTAATGATACTACGGCAATACCAGCTGGTAGTCGGTCAGATGGCACAGCCAGTAAATGGAGTGATATTTGGAAGTACCAGGTACCTACTGGACAGGCTCATATCTTAAAGCCGGGTCACCACTTCAGTGCATACCTTGAGGATGCAAGCGCTGAAGTCGGTAATGGTACCTGTCGCATCAAAATTGTCGTGCGTGACCAGTCGGAACAAGACGAGAAGGCAATATACGGACCTGCTCTATACGTTGCCAGTAAGGACTTCGATGATATAACCAAGATGGCCAAACTAGCTTTGCAGAACGACCTGGCTATCGAGGAAAAGTTCTTCATAGTCTTGCAGGTATACGATGATGGTGCCATCGATGAGTCCGATAGTTACTTTAACTTAGAGACAATAAGAGTCCGCAGCAGCATCTAGGAATACCTGGACTACTGCGAGTACTACCTACAGGTAGTTTTTGTAAGGGGAGCTTACCTCAATGGTAGCTCCCCATTATTGTTTAGTGGAGGAATAGCAGTGCTGCGGAGGCAGTTTCCGCCCATAGAAATAGTAAACCAGATACTCTATGGGCTAAAGGTAGCCCGGCAAGTATTATCGCTAGAGGCAATAATAGAAGAAGCTGGTGATACTCCACCATTTGAAGTTCCGGTTGTAGAGATAAATGGGATAACAGCTACTACAAGCTATGCAACGATAGTGGAAAAGACTATAACGGCAGGAAGAACAGGTAAGATATCGAAGATGGAAATGGCCTGCCGAATTGACGTAGACTACGATATTGTGCACTGGAGGCTTACGATAAATAGTAGGGTAGTATTTGAAGACAAGCTCTTGCCCAGCAGCCTTACCCTTGACCTCGCCGATATAACTATAGGAGGGGGAAAGCTGCTAAAGATTGAGGCTAAGACAACAGCAGGGACATCTTTAGTATGGGGAGATATTACAGGGAAAGAGGTATTTTAGTTATGGG
>JAFDAI010000053.1 GCA_019313905.1 Deltaproteobacteria bacterium
ACTCGGCTCCTTAAAAGCTGCCTCCAATAATATCAACAGGTTACGTGTGTGTAACCACTAAAAATACCCTTTTTTTGTTGCTTTTCGTAAAAATGGGGTTAAACTTGGGTTAAAATCTAACAGCGGGATTGATAGCAGCCAATGAGCCAATGTGAGCCAATGGGGACGTCCGTAAGAAAGCAAATAACTCATATGCGGCTGGCATTTAGTTACTGATTTACTGACGCCCCTCTTTTCCTCGAAGGAGATCAGCCACTGACCATATGAAATTGGCTTTCCCATCGACTTTGCCCATTCTGATCGATTCCTTTTCTTCTGAAATACTAACGTTGAAACTTTCAATTCGTAACCATTAACGATGAAAATCAGCGACACCGTCAGGCATTCGAGCTACCTGCCGCCTGTTGACTTTCGGTATGGACCTGTTCATATACCTGCTTGAGCAACTGCTGCCCCACTGTTTTCTGGAAATCTTTCTCGTTCAGGTACCTGGCGGTTATATCTTCGTTTTGCTCCATGCGGTCTATGAAGAGACCTTCAAGGGCTTTCAGAAACACGTAGCCGAAATTCTCCATTGTATTGGCCAGCGCCGCCTGGCGCAGTCCTGAATCGGCCATGGCATCTTCGCGAATGGAATCAAAGAAGAGCTGGTCCCCGGGTTTAAAATTTGTACCGAAACGTTCATTGAGAATATCGATAAGTTGTGAGAGCTCGATTTGCTCACCATGGCTGACGCCCGTTCCCACTTCTGTAGGCCCATATACTGGAACAATCTCACCTGGTTGCATTGCTATCGATCCTTCACTGATCTTCTGGAGGCGGTAGTATTTGAGCGCAATTTCATCATCAAAATGGTACATGGGGCCCAGGTTGCGCTTCGGGAGCTTTGTCAGTAAGAACCGTATATATGAATACAGTTTCTCCAGATCAGAGTCTTGGAACGGGATCACTTGCGAGAGAAAAGCATAAAGGTTCCTATAGGCTGTAAGCCATCCCCGGAACTCTTCCTGTGTGTCCTCGTCAAGCTCTTTGAATCTGTTTACGGCCGGATCGATACATGTATTCATCGTGGCATGATCCGCAGTTGTCTGTTGTTCTCTTGGCTTATAGAATACCTTGCTGAATGCCTCAACTTCGCCCTTGTAATACACCTGCTGCGCATCCAGTTTAGCCTGTAGTTCGTAGAGCTGTTGTGGCTGGGCCTGTTCACCAATCACGGTCTCTTCGTAGTAGGGCTGGAAGGCATTGAGAATCTCCTGGGTCTCATTTACAAAATCGAGCACGAAAGTATCCTCTTTGCCTGGATGGGTGCGGTTGAGACGCGAGAGCGTCTGCACTGCCTGGATTCCTGCCAGGCGTTTGTCTACATACATCGTGTGCAGGAGGGGCTGATCAAACCCCGTCTGGTATTTCTCGGCTACCAGGAGTACCTGGTACTCATCGGTGGCGAATTTTTTTGGGAGCTCTTTCTCCTTGATGCCCTTATTCATGCCGACTTCGGTATACTCTTTGCCGGGTATATCGAGGTCAATCACCGTCCCCGAAAATGCAACCAAGGTTTTGATACCCGTGTAACCCTTCTCGGCAATGTATTTATCAAAGGACTGCTTGTAGCGAACCGCATGGAGACGCGATGATGTCACCACCATGGCCTTGGCTTTGCCGCCGATTTTGTGACGGGTGAAGTGCTGAAAATGCTCCACCATGACCTCGGTTTTCTGGGCAATGTTATGGGGATGAAAACTCACGAACCGGGCCAGTGCACGAGCCGCCTTTTTCTTATCAACTTCGGGGTCATCTTCGATGGATTTAATCAACCGGTAATAGGTCTTATAGGTTGTATAATGTTTAAGGACATCCAGAATGAAGTTTTCTTCAATGGCCTGGCGCATGCTGTAGAGATGGAACGGACAGGGTTTTCCATCTGGGCCGGGCTGGCCGAAGACTTCAAGGGTCTTGTGCTTGGGAGTAGCGGTGAAGGCAAAAAAACTGATATTCGGCTGTTTGCCCCGTTTTGCCATCGTACGAAGGATTTCCTCTTCATAGTCCGGCAGACCTTCTTCTTCGGCTTTAGCCTTTGCCTCTTCCTTGATGGCCGCGCCCGCCAGAACGCCTTTCAGCTCCGTAGCGCTTTCTCCCCCTTGGGAACTATGGGCCTCATCAATGATGACGGCATACGTGCGAGCTGGCAGTTCACCGATCTTTTCCGTCACAAACGGGAATTTCTGGAGCGTGGTGATAACGATGGGCGTTCCCGTTGCGAGGGCCTCTGCCAGTTGCGAAGAGTCGATGTCGATCTTCTGTACAACCCCCGACTTATGTTCAAACTGATAGATTGTGTTCTGCAGTTGCTGGTCGAGGACAAGACGGTCGGTGACGACGATCACCGAATCGAATACCTTTTCATCCTTATCATTGTGAAGGGAGGAAAGGCGATGGGCCAACCAGGCAATGGAATTGCTCTTTCCGCTTCCGGCCGAATGCTCAACCAGATAGTTGGCACCAACCCCTTTATTCCGTGTATCTGCTATCAGTTTGCGCACCGAGTCGAGCTGATGGTAGCGGGGGAAGATCATGGTCTCCTTTTTGACCTTCTTGGCACCAACCTTCTTCTCCTCCATCTGGAGATGAATAAAACGTGCCAGGATATCGAGAAAGCTGTCACGTTGCCACACCTGCTCCCACAGATATGCTGTCTTGTATCCTTCGGGGTTTTCCGGATTGCCCGCTCCGGTGCCATTCCCCAGATTGAAGGGCAGGAATCGTGTGGCATTGCCTGAGAGCCGTGTGGTCATGTAGACCTCATCGGGGTCAACGGCAAAATGCACAAGGGTTCTTTTCTTGAATTGGAAGATCAGGTCCTTCGGATCGCGGTCGCGTTTGTATTGTTGAACGGCGTTTCGCCATGTCTGGCCGGTCATGGGATTTTTGAGTTCAGCCGTGATAATCGGAATGCCGTTGAGGCCAAGGACCAGATCCAGCGTGTTGTGGTATGCGGCGCTGTAGGGAAGCTGCCGAGTTACAGTCAGTCGGTTGGCCGCGTAGAGCCTCTGAGTTTCGGGATTGAGGCCGCTGGCCGGTGCAAAGTACGCCACACGAAAGAGCTTGCCGAAGCACTTGAATCCGTGCCGCAGGACCATAAGACATCCTTCATGATCCGAGTTCAAGGCGCGACAGAGATCATCGAGCAGTGTCTCTTCGGCCTTGTCCTTCTGGAGGTTCTTGAGATATGCCCACTCCTTTGGCTGGGTTTCCTGTATGAACTCCAGGATCACAGTCGGATCAAAGCCCCGTGCGGGGTCAAAAGTATCTTTATTTCCCTTTTCGTATCCTGCTTCTGTGAGCAGATGATTTTCAATGGCTGATTCAAAGGCCGTTTCTGTGTGCTGTCCCGGCATCAGGCAACCTCCTTGCGCACGTCAATCTTCCCCGTCACAGCCGCTGAGATGAGAGCGGTGCGGTATTCGCGGAGCATGTCGAGGGATTCCTGGACCTTCTTTATTAGATTGTCAAGCCGTTCCGTCTCACGGTCCAGAAAGGCGGCAATCGCATCTTGTTCATCTCTTGTAGGGAGGCCAATATGTATTCCACCAACTGTATCTGTATTAAGATTAAGCTGCGTACCCCATTTCCCAAGGCCATGGTAGGGTTGACCGCTGACCAAAATGTAATATAAAAAATTCTTGTTCTCTCGATATTGGGGAAAATATACGAAGCCGTCATGGATACAACATCTGATCTTATTAATAATTGGCTTGCCAACAGTACCTGCAATACTCAGGAACAAGGCTCCAGGTTCGAGTGGAACACTGAGGCTTTTGCCAAGTTCTGATAGTTGTTGTGTTGTTTTTTCTAAATACCGTGAACTCGCTGTTACATCTGCAATTCGTACCCAAGCGTACTCACCATCTTCTTCAAAATATTTTGGATCATCGATTGGCCTTGGTGATGCTCCACGTTTAACCAATGTAAGTCGTTTTATTGATAGCACTCTCCAATGCTCAGGAATCTCCCCCAGCCATTCAATGCCGGAATCCTTCATCTTGACATCGGGATTCAGCCCCTTCGTAACGACATGACTGATGAGGGCGATACGTTTCTCCTGCAGCAGTTCTATCTGCCACTCTTTTTTTGCTATTAGGGCATCTATGCGTTCCGTCTCACGGTTCAGAAAGGCAGCGATGGTTCGTTGCTCGGTCTGCGAAGGGAATGTTGCAATGACGTTTCCGATTACTTCACTATTTAAATTTGCGAGACCTGTAGTTGTGCTCGAGAGATAATCAAATTGCTTCCGTCCGATTTCACCATTTAGAACATATCTCATGAAGAAAGGGTCGACGGTAGGTTGCACACGAAGGCGCTGCATGAAATTCGAATAACAGCAGTTGAGAGCAGCGACCTCTTTCGTAACAATAGATGTCTTCCCGATGTGCAGAGATGACCCGCTTGATTTGGTAACAACAAGATCACCTTCTATCAACATAGCTGAGACATATTCGTGAATACTAAGTCGGCGTTTTGCTGGTTCGATGATGCTCCAATCGCCACCCACTGTCTGCTCTGTGGAACGAAGAACAACTACTCCCTCATCATCAAAGTCGTTTCCCCAAACACCACTATCGTTTCGGGATAACATCGTTTTAACGCGCTTTGTTTCCCAATGTTCCGGAATCTCTCCCAGCCACTCTATACAGGAATCCTTGTAAGCTGAGTAGGCCTTTAATCTCATCCCGCCACCTCTGCCAGCATATCGGCGATTTCCTTCTCTATGAGCCGCAGGTCTGCCTCGATCTCCTCCAGCGGTCGCGGCGGTGTGTATTTATAGAAATAACGGTTGAAGTTGATCTCATAGCCGATTTTCGTCTTGCTCTCATCCACCCAGGCATCTGGAACATGGGGGATGACTTCGCGAGCCATATACTCGTGAATATTCTCCTTGAGGGGCACGTTTTCATAATCCCGCAATTCCGGGTCCGGCTCGGGGTTGCCCTTGCTGTCGGTGCAGATATCTGCCGTTTCATCCCGTTCGGATAATGCCATCAGGATTGCCTTGAATAATGGTGCCGGAAGCGCCATCTTTACATCTTTGAAAATCGCCTTCAACCGTGTGCTGAATTCATCGCGGTTATTGACAACTCCAAGCGGTTCTAATGCTGTTAATGCATCAATGATGGCTTGCTGTTTTTGTTTCCCCGCAGCGATTTCAGCTTCAGCCGCTTTGGTATCCTTTCGTTTCTTGCTCGTGGCGAGGGCAACGAACTGGCGGGTTTCCTGAACCTTGGCGAGGCGTTCTCCGGTGACAGCAAAATTGAGCCTCAGGGGCCGTTCCACGGTGATACGACGATAGCCAAAATCACTATTGTCAAATATTCTTACGTACTCCCCCTCTTTAAATTCACCACAGAGGCGGGTAATCTCGGCGATATGATCGGGCTTTCCGTTATTGCCGGTGCTGCCATCACCTATTTCATGACGCTTGTTGCCGAGGCTCTTGCGCATCTTGACAAAAAAACTGGTTGCATCGATCAGCTGGATCTTGCCACGCCGATGCTTTTCCTTCCGGTTGGTCACTATCCAGATGTAGGTACTGATGCCGGTGTTATAGAAAAGTTGATCCGGCATGGCGACAATAGCCTCAAGCCAGTCGTTTTCAATAATCCACTGTCGTATATTACTCTCACCTGACCCGGCTGATCCCGTAAAGAGTGGCGACCCGTTGAATACAATGCCCAGACGTGTCCCACCCTCTTTCGGTTGTTTCATCTTACTGATCATGTGCTGCAAGAAGAGGAAGGAACCATCGTTGATACGGGGCAGTCCTGCACCAAAACGCCCGCCGTAGCCCTGCTCCCCATGTTCCTTTTTGATGAATTGTTCCTCTGGCTTCCATTCCACGCCGAAAGGGGGATTGGCCAGCATGTAGTCGAAGGTCTTCCCGGCCATGTAGTCTTTAGTGAAGCTGTCGCCACGGCGGATGTTTTCCATGCTTTGGCCCTTGATCATCATATCGGAACCGCAGATGGCATAGGACTGATCATTATAGTCTTGGCCGAAGACCTCCAGCCGAGCGTCGGGGTTCAGTTCACGAAGGTAGTCCTCCGACACGGAAAGCATACCGCCGGTTCCGCATGCCGGGTCGAAGAGGGTTTTGACAATACCCTTGGTGGTCAGAACATCGCTATCAGGAGCAAAAATCAGGTTGACCATCAGACGAATAACTTCGCGTGGGGTGAAGTGATCTCCGGCTTCTTCGTTGCTTGCCTCATTAAAACGCCGAACAAGCTCCTCAAATATGTACCCCATCTCGATATTGGGTACCTCGTTCGGATGGAGGTCGATCTCACAGAATTTTTTCACAATAAGATATAGACGATCTGCCTTGTCGAGCTTTGCGATATGTTCCTCAAAACCGAAGTGATCGATGATATCACGGGCATGGTTGGAAAAGCTTTTGATGTATTGAGTGAGATTGGCCGCGATGTTGTCGGGTTCACCCTTGAGTTTTTCGAAGGTAAAACGACTCGTATTGTGAAAGGATTGCCCGGCCACCTTATCGAGAATCGGTCCTATTCTTTTAAACTTACTGCCTTCCAAGCTTTTAAGTCTGGCAAGAACGGCATCCTTGGTCGGTTCAAGAACACAATCCAACCGCCGAAGCACCGTCATTGGAAGCATGACATCTTTGTATTGATTTGGTCTATAAGGGCCACGAAGGAGATCGGCCACTGACCAGATAAAATTGGCCCTACCGTTGATCTTGCTCATTCTAATCGATTCCTTTTATTCTGAAATACTAACGTTGAAACTTTCAAGCGGCAATAATCGATTTTCTACTGAAAGATAATTAATTCGAATCCGACCCTATTCCTCTGAATCGAGTTCTTGAATTCTTTTCGTAATCAGCAACACCTGCGCTGGGGCACGCGCGTTAGTGCGTCGCTACCCTGAATGACGTCCATGTGGCTTGAAATTCAGGACTCTGTTGATGTACTGACCTCGGGACTGCCCCGGTGCAGTGAATTCCTCCCAGACGTTAGGAGGACACGCTGCGTAACACCACTCCACGCCATCTGGAAACCGAACATAGATTTTCTCGGCCTCCGGATCGTAGGCCTCAGCGACTATTCGAGTGGAGTTGCTGATGGGAATCCATTCAATCATTTTTTATCCTCCTCATAGGTGCCACGCCACAATGCCAAGGCAGGTCCGATATCTGACAGTCTCGGTTTCTGACGCCAAGGCTTCAGTGAAGGATCCTCGGCTTGTGGCCACGGGTTTGGATTGTCAAGGCAAGCACGCGCGGGGATGACTACGGCCTCACCGCTGATGATTGCCTCGTGAGTGCGCAGTGAAGGAAGTACGGCAGCTAGCCCGGTAACCGCATCCGGAAGTGCCGACTTGATGGTGCCTTGATCATCCGAATTCGACAGACGAAGCGCGATAATGGTACCGCACTGGGCTAAAACCGTCTTGGGGAGTTCCGTCGGACGCTGAGTAACCATCAAGAGTCCAATCCCGTACTTGCGACCCTCCCGCGCTATTCGGTTGGCCGAATTTCGGGTCAATGTACTCGCGCCTTCACCGAGGTACCGGTGGGCTTCTTCCAACACGACAAGAACTGGACTTGGCCGTCCAATCCCTGGTCCGCCCGGTTTGCCGCGCAGCGAAACCTCAAAAAGGAGATTGAGTACGACACCAATTGCGACGTCAGCGGCTTCAGACGGGACACCACTGAAGTCAAGGACTGAGATGGGCTTCTCTTTGCCAAGCCACTCCTGCATGACCTCGACGAGCGGATCATGTCCCTTCGGATCGCCAACTGGTTCTTGGAAGAAACGTAACTGCGGGTCTATAAGACCTAGACGAAGAAGGTTCGGGGTAGTTCCATACACACCGTACATGGGACCTTGATGCGGTGGCTCACCTCCGGGACCGTACGGCTTAAACTCAGCTGCGCGCAGAGCAGTCGGATCGCCCGGGTCCGTCTGACAAGTCGTGTTCGGGTCACTCTTATTCAAACGGGTTTCTCGATTCTCCCAGTCCAGTTTGTGCCAAATGGGACGGATGTCGAATGGTACAGGTGTATCAGCGGTTATTGTAGTGGGATCGAGAGTCAGCCAATCCGAATCCTCAACGAATTTGCGTCGAGCCGCGACGACGAGTTCCGCGAAACGATTAGCGAACGTGGCGAACCCAGGGGTACCCGCGAAGATACGCACAATATCCGAGGCCGGAAGCGCCCAGTAGGGAACACGGAGTCGATTGTCTCCAGAGGCGAGAACGCTTCGCACGGAAGCATTATCCTTCAGAGCATGCGCATACTCACCATGCGGATCGATAACGACTATATTGGATGCTTTCCATCCCCCATTCACGAACGCCTGTAACATCGAAGCAACTGCACTTGTTTTCCCGGAACCTGTAGAACCTACAACTGCGGCATGCCGTACCACGAGTGCCGAAGCATGCAAGGATACCGGAACATCCACTGTACTAGCCAATCGCCCCAAGCGTACATGTTCGTCATCGGGAGGTGGAAAAACAGACCTGAGTTCACCAGGTGTTGCGAAATGCACGGGATCGTCCAAGCCAGGATACGTACCCACTCCTCGCTGGAAGCGACCCGTTGCACGATCAATTTCACCTAACAACTGAACTTGAAGCCAACGCTCATCAAATTGAACGGAATTGGCTGGTACCAGAGGTCCAGCTAATTCAGCAATACCAACGAGGTTCACTGTTGCAATGAGGTCAACAAGCCCTTGAGGAATGCGCACGAGTGAACCGATTTGGCCGACAGGCTGTAATTGCCCGCGGTAAATTGGAGCAACACCAGCCAAGTCAGAATCGAGTGCTACGGTTATGGTCGCTCCAAGGACATGGCGCACCCTGCCTATGCAGGTCGGATCTCGCTCAGGCATTGTCATTCTTATTCTCCCCAGCCTCAGGCTTCAAGACAATCTTCTCCAGAAGATCATGCAAGAACATCTCAGATTTGGCCTCGCGTATCACACTTCTGGCGAGGTGTGCTGCCAAGTTTGTAAAGTCCCGAAGACCAAACTGATTTTCAATCCAAAGGCCAGTCGGCGGGTCTTCGGGAGGTGCCCATTCCCTCCGCACACCGCCGATAATTGCCTCGCGGCCATTGACAACCTGCAGATTGGGTGTAGCAAGAGCCTTAGCGGCTAGAACTTCTGGAATATCCGAATAGCAGAACACTTGGAATTCGGAGCGTGGGCGATGTAAGGCTGCATCGAAGATTATGTCGTTCAGATGATCGTCGCTGAAGGAGTAACCTGAGATCAAGACAAATGTTTCTGGCTCATGTAACGCCCGCCGGAAACGATCCTGTAATACGACAAAAGGAACCCGCCGCGACTCCTCGTACTTTGTGTCGGAAGGGAAGATGGCGGCTGTGCCTTCGGCTATCGGGTGCCCCAAACGTACGATTTGCTTCTCCTCTTGCCAGAGCCAATTCACCGAGCCGTGCATTTTCCAAAGGCGGATGAAAAACGCCGGTATCCATTCCCGATCAGATCCAGCCTTGCCTTCAACGAGTCCCGTGTGGAACCCTGCTCGAATGGTCCCGACGAAGCCGTCGAAGTAAGGCACGCGTAAATGGTCAAGAGCGGTCTCTAACAACAAGTCGTAATTCACTGTAAAAATTTCAACTGGCAGATTGTAGTCCGCACGTGCGGTCCACGCAGCAAATTGACAAACGGGTTCGACATTGGCACTTTGAATATTCAGTGTCTCAACAATTGCTTTGCACACTGCGGCATCCAAGTCCTTTGCATTTTTGCACGTTAGGCCATCAAATGTCTCCTCGCCACTGACCAAGGCTGCGATGCGACGGATTCGAGTTAGTGCTTCTTCGAGGTTGCGTTCTCTTAGTTGGCGCTGAAACGCCTCTTTGTCGCCAGTCCCCAAGGCCGATATCACCTTTTCCTGTAGTTGGGCCACACCAGGAAGGCCGCATGCTTGTGCGCTGCCTGCGCCGAGGAACACACACACGTGACGTGATCTGCTGGCCAGCTTCGCGCTTAGTGCACTCGTGAAGTCTACCGGATTGTGTTTTAACATAGTCGATATGCCTTTCTAATCTCTATAGCAGGGCAACATCCCTTTTTTCTTTATAGACTAAAAAAATCGCAATATTTATGCAAACTAGAAAAACAAAAGCCCCGTCTCTCATTTCGAAAAACAGGGCTTTTTGATGATCAGACCATAATCTCTCCCGTGGTTACATTTGTTCACAGGCACATATGATGCGTTCAAGATCAATGAAATACGCCAAATCACTAACTCCATTATCATACCTTGTCAAGAAATATTACCGTGAGATTTTCTTTCAATAATATTCATTGCCGCTTTTATCCCATCCGATCCGCTTGATATTATACTGCCGGAATAACCGCTGCCTTCCCCGGCTATATAGAGATTCTCAAAACGGTAGCCAATGGGGACGTTCGTAAGAAAGTAAATAACTCATATGCGGCCGGCATTTAGTTACTTATTTACGGACGTCCCTCTTTTCCCTCCTGTTTTTGGGGGCGAAAAATGCAATTTATTGCATTTTTCCGTGCCAAAAACCAAGCAAAGTGCAGCCGCCCCTTAGGGCGGGGTCGGTTCAAACGCCCTTGATAGGCGGAGCGCGAGCGCAGCCTGAAAGGACGTAAAGAAACGATGCTCAACAGCAACGATAAGGCGGACGACCGGAGGTCGAGCGAGATTTAGCGAGCGTTACGCCCTATCGTTGAACTCACAAGCGCCAGCTCTTCGGCGTCTTGTCAGTTGCTGGTTCGGCACAGCCGATTCAAACAAAGTGCCAAGGCTTTTAAATCTTACAATTCCTGTCAAGAATGCAGACCCGCGTTGACTGTAATTCTAATTGTAAGGCCAATCTTCTGGTACAAGTTTTAATCCGCCACGCCAACGCTCTCTAATTGCATCCTGATACCAGTCTTCATTAATGTCTGCGTGCTCAGTTATTATCACCTGAAATCCAGGCACGAGTTCCAGGACCAACTTGAACACCATTTGAAACATCCTACGCAAATCTTGATGATCATCATCCTCCAGCTCATCTATGGATCTGTCTTCAACCGGTTCGGGAGGGAAATATACCTGCGATGGCTGATCGAGAAACAAAAAACGGGGGACCGGCCGGTGATGCTGAGTAAACCACTGGTGGAGAGCCAAATGACCAATTAAATGATAGCCAACCCAGTTTTCTCCACTTCCCATTCTTTCCATTGGGATTGGCCCGTCTGAAGTGTCAGCAACAATTGTTAACTTCTTTAAATTAAAACGAAGAGGATACTTCGAGTGCTCCAGCTTTAGGGAACGTGCCCAATCCGTCATTTTGAGACTCAACAAGGATACGATGGACTCCAACTTTTCTTGGATAACTTCATCCGCTAATTGTTCTTCGAGTACTACAATATCCATCTCCAATCTCTTGGCTTGCTCGGCAAGGGCTTGGGTCTCCGGCAACTCGGGTAGGCTTTCAAGATAGAGGCTTATTCTTCCTAAGATATGCGCCTTCTTAGCGGTGTCATCCTTAAGTTGCCGGAGACGTTCATCGGCTTGCCGGACGGCAAACATCTCTTCTCGATTTTGACGAAGTTTCTCCTGAGTTTCAGAAAGACTTTTTTCAACTCCAGCGATAGCCTTTTCGATGTGAGGGGTGTTACGCGAAACTCGTTCAAGTTGTTCACTAATCTTTAACAACGATGTCTGAATATCACTTGCTTGTTGGCTTGGAGAATTTCCACCAAGCTCAAATGAACAGAGAGGGCAAACATGCCGCTCATAATCACTCTGATTGAAAATACCGATGCTAACCAATCGAGCTTGGTGCTCACTTGCTTCTGTTGTAAACCCCGATTCGGCCTTTTCCAATGAACGGGCTGCATAAATCTGGTTTTGGATGTGTCGTTTCTCTATCAGGAGAGCCTCCCTTTGGTCAGATAAACGCTCATATTCTTCTGATCCTGAGTCAGGTTCTTCAATCTGACCTATCGGTGTCGATGCAACTTCCTTTAAACTGGAAACTATATCTTCCCACTCACCTAAATCAGGGGCAGAACTGAGTCCTACATCCCGCGCTTGAGCAAGAAGCTCGCCAGCTTTACCAATCCCTTCTCCACGTAATGCCTTTAAACCATCAAGTTTTCGCTCTATCATACGGAGTTCAGCTTTAAGACAACGTAGCTCTTCTTGTTTTTGCACATAATCGTCTTCTACGGCACCGAGCAAATATGGCAAGACATCCTTCAACCCCTGGGCTTTCCAGTGGTCATTAGCATTATGGAACAACTGCCCTCTGCGTATGATTTCGTCTTGTGGCTGAAAGCACAGCATCAATCCGTGGCGAACAGAGGCCACAAGGGGGCTCCGGGTTTGCCCTCTCGGAGGGATATGAATATTTTCCATAACCCCTGTCCAGTCTGATACCGTTGTAACGAGCCCTTTTGAATTGGTGTTTTGATGAATTGAATCAAACTCAGGGATCTCGACATCCCCACCAACCACCAAATAGCATTCCTCGGATGAGTTAGAACTACGTGGTGGGCATTTTCTTGCGATAAATCCTTGACCATCGCCTAATTGCAAACGAACGCCAAACCAAGAAACAGAGCGGCGAATGATGCCATCCGGCACACGACAAGTACCGCTTCCGAAGCAATAATCAACGATATCTATGATCGCCGACTTTCCAGTCTTGGATGCACCTGTAATTACGTTTACCTCGCCTACATTAAACGACAAAACGCGCCTTCTGCCATCGTGCGAGTAAAGGACAATATCGCAAATTTGAATACTCATGGCCGTACCCCAAATAAAGTAAAAACAGTTTCTGGTGAACCCGTGTGAGCGAACCACTTGCCGAGAAACTCAGCCTTCTTCATGCACTCTTGAACCTCGCCGGATGATTTACGGAGGGATATTTCATTATTATCAATATAGAAAAGTGGCGAGCAGCAACCAAACGTAATAGCTTCCTTAGTGTATGGCACCAATGCCTTAGCCCTTTCAGGTAAACTTGCAATGAGTAGCGGTTGCGACTGAATCCAAACCGGCAGAGAAGTATTGATCCGGATGGGCAAAGATTCCCTCGACTTCTGGTGCAGTACTATAGGAAGCACTAAGAAAGCTTCTATGAATGAAAGTGCCTGTCTCGGTGGAGCGGCGCGATTTGTAGCTCCTTTGCCAGCATGCCAAAGAATAGTTGAACAAAATGCTGGGTTAAGGAGATGACGCTCCTCATGCGACCTGTCTTTCCAGAGCCTCACTGAACACCTCCTTCCAGCAGATGCTGTAACCGCTCTTTAAATTCGGGATGCCAGCCGACCCTCAGATCATTCGCGAGAATGTGTAAAGACCCTCTCGTTATAAATGAATCAGTTACACCAGGTTTAATCCGGGCTTTTACAGGTCCTACCTCGGCCCAACTGAGAACTTCTTGCGCAGCAGACCTTTTCACTTCCTCGGCTGCGTCAG
The DNA here is from genome assembly GCA_019313905.1 of Deltaproteobacteria bacterium. Taxonomy (GTDB): domain Bacteria; phylum Desulfobacterota; class Syntrophia; order Syntrophales; family UBA2210; genus UBA2210. The sequence goes on from JAFDAI010000053.1 coordinate 13,507, forward strand.
AACCGACTTTATCTTCTATGCCTGCAAAAATAAGCTCCCATTCTTCAATCAAAGTTTTCTCGTAAACTGCAAGATCCCCTACGAACAATAGCTCTTGGCGCTGCCAGCGTGAACGCTGCTCGAAAGCCCGATAGTA
>JAFDAI010000013.1 GCA_019313905.1 Deltaproteobacteria bacterium
GGCTAAGGGGGCATTGAATGTTGCCGCTATTCCCGCGGCTGCGCCGCATCCCACCAGCGTTCTCATCCTGTCGGCGGAAACCTTCATAATCTGCCCGAAGGATGATCCTATGGCGGAACCTATCTGTACAATAGGCCCCTCCCTGCCCGCCGAACCGCCTGTCCCGATGCATATGGCAGAGGCGAGTGATTTTATCAGCACAACACGTTTTCTTATGATCCCTCCCTTAAGAGCGACTGCCTCCATTACCTCAGGGACCCCGTGTCCCTTTGCCTCCCTTGCAAAAAAATAGATGATAAGGCCGACCACTGCACCCCCTATAATGGGAGGAATAATCCTCGCGTACCAAGGCAGAACCATCAATTTAGACAGAAGATTTCCCGCTCCATTCCCGAAAGAGGCTTTTTGAAAGAACCATATCATCCACCTGAACAAAACCGCCCCATATCCTCCAAGTATCCCGACGATAATCGCCATGAATATCATTATGGCATGTTCATTTATGTTCAGGCGGGGCAGGGATATCTTTTTGAAAAATTTTTGCATAAGTTTCCGATGTTGCGGTCCGGGATCGATATCTGATTTTGCGTTTTGTTGAAGGCCTTTAAATAACAGAAAACCGCTCTTAATAGCTCTTAATGCAGTCTTTTTGCAAGCAGAATCTGCAAATCATGGGCCGGGTCTCGGTGTATTTTGCCATTCGCCCCTGTGTTGTGTTATGATGCCTCTCGGAAGGAGTGTCCATGAAGGTTACATCCGCGGAATTCATAAAAAGCGCCGTCGACCCCTCCCAGTATCCGGATGATCTGTTGCCTGGGGTGGCGTTTGTGGGCAGGTCGAATGTGGGAAAGTCTTCCCTTATAAATACTCTTGTGAACAGGAAGAGGCTCGCGAGAACGAGCAATACACCCGGACGTACCCAGCTTGTAAATTTCTTCCTGATAAACAGGAAATTTTCTTTTGTCGACCTTCCCGGTTACGGGTACGCGAAGGTGCCCGTCTCCGTAAAAAGGGGCTGGGAAGCGATGGTAGAGGGATATCTTAAAGGGCGTAAGAACCTGCGTCTCGTGGTCATGATACTTGATATAAGGAGAGAACCCTCGGAAAATGACAGCCTGCTTATTCAGTGGCTCCGCAGTAATCATATTGAAATAGTATTCGTGCTGACAAAGGCGGACAAGTTTTCCAGAAGCCGGGTCAATATATCCAGGCGAAAGATAGGGGAACATCTGGGAGTTCCGTATGACGAGCTTGTCCCATTTTCCGCCCGGACGCGCTATGGCAGGGATAATCTGTGGAGGGTGATAGAGGACGCCTGTTACCCCGTTCCCTGACCCTTGCTTCTGCTATGCGGCATTAAAGACCCTTCAAATAAATCCGGCAATCCAAATCCAGAAACTTGTAATTATCTGTTTATTATTGATGATTTAGTAGTGCCAGATCAGAGATAATGCCAGAGGTTACTTGTATGATTACAAGTAACTACCTGTCTTCTACCTTCACAGGTATGGCGGACTGGTGAAAAAGTGTTTTTTACGAATTTATCATTATTTGGCTTGACACACGACAATATTTTTGGCATACCGTTCATCGTTAAAAGAACAGGCCCTGTAAATTTCACGGGAGAAATCCTTTTTTAGAGGTGTAATAAGTGATAGTAATTGCATGCATCAAACAGGTACCGGATACCACTCAGGTCAAGACAGACCCGGTAACCGGTACGCTCATCAGGGAGGGTGTGCCATTCATTGTTAACCCGTTCGATAGTCCCGCGTTGGAGGAGGCCCTAAAGCTCAAAGACAAGTATGGATTTCGAGTAGTGGCGATCTCTATGGGTCCCCCGAATACCGAATTTACCTTGAAAAAGGCCTTGGCGTTGGGTGCCGACGATGCTGTGTTGCTGAGCGACCGGGTTTTCGGCGGGGCCGATACGCTGGCCACCAGCAAGGTTCTGGCGGAAGCGATATCGAAGCTTTCACAGGAGGAGGAAGTGGCGGCGGTACTCTGCGGTCGCCAGAGCATCGATGGGGACACTGCTCAGGTGGGACCGGGCATCGCGACACGCCTGGGATACACCCAGCTTACCCTCGTTGACCAGATTCAGGAACTGGATCTGACGGCAAAAAAGATGAGGGTCAGGCGCAAACTGGAAGGACGGCACGAAGTAGTGGAAACTCCGCTGCCGACGTTGATCACGGTAGTCCGCGAGATCAATCAGCCCCGGTACCCGACGGTACCCATGCGGCTGATATCCGGGGATGCCGAGGTGAAGTTGTGGGACAACAGTATCATGGGACTGCCAACAAACCTTATCGGACTTGAGGGATCTGCTACCCAGGTACGGAAGATATTCTCCCCGGAGAGAACAGAGGGGGAAATACTGGGCGACGGTGAAAACAAACCCGATGAAGCTGCCAGCCTGCTAATCGATGTCTTGCTCCAGAAGGACATCATTTCTATTTAAACTTTACACGGATAAAAATATGGATGAGAAGAAGAAAAAAATAAAGAAACCCCGAGGCGTAGCTCGGCTTATTCCCGGTAAGTGCATTGCGTGCGGTGGTCGTTGCGAGACGTCTTGCCCCAAAGGCTGTATAACGATGGATGATAATGGCGAGCCGATCATCGATATAAAGGACTGCATCGGTTGCGGCAAATGCGTGAAGATATGTCCATCCGAAGCCATAGAGATGTACCTGACCCCGGAAGAACTTGAGATTCTCAAACAATGGGAAGCACAGAAGGCTGCCGGGTCTGAGGTTGAGAAGGCGGAAGAGTTAACCGACGAAGAAGCCGCTATATTGGCTAAGATAAGGGAGTATAAGGGCGTCTGGGTCTTTGTGGAGCATACGGGAGGCGAAGTAGCCACTGTCTCCTGGGAGTTGCTGGGGGTAGGAGCTGACCTTGCTAAAACCCTGGGAGTCGAGCTGTGCGCGGTCGTCGTCGGAGATAAAGTGGAGCATCTTTGTAATGAATCGTTCTACCATGGAGCTTCCAAAGCCTATTTGGTCGATGATCCCGTTTTTCATAATTACCGCACCGAGTCGTACTACAAGGCTGTCTGCTACCTGGTGGAGAAGTACAAGCCGGAGATCATGCTTGTAGGTGCCACCGGTTTGGGTAGAGACCTGGCAGGGGCGGTGGCCACGCACCTGCTTACAGGTTTAACAGCGGATTGCACTGGCCTGTCTATCGACGATAAAGGGTTTTTGTTGCAGACCCGTCCCGCTTTCGGTGGTAATATTATGGCAACAATTATGACCGAGTGTACCAGACCTCAGATGTCTACTGTTCGGCCGCACGTGATGCCCATGCCAGTGAGGGACACCGCTCGCAGCGGGAAAATCGTCAGGGAATCACCACCTATCAAAGAGGACGATATCCTGATCAAGGTGCTGGAGGTGATCGATGATCGCAAGCAGGGGGCGGATGCGATAGATGTTGCGGCGGCGGAGGTTATCGTCTCCGGGGGACGCGGCATGTTAAACGAAGAAAACTTTGGCATCCTGCAGGAACTGGCCGATGAACTGGGGGGTGTTGTCGGTTGTTCACGTGCCGCCGTGGAAGCCGGATACATGCCCTTGGAGCGTCAGGTTGGCCAGACCGGCAAGACAGTAAGGCCAAAGATATATATCGCCTGCGCAATCTCTGGAGCGATCCAGCATCTGGTCGGTATGCAGGATTCGGATGTAATCATCGCGATAAATCGTGATAGATCCGCGGCGATCTTCGAAGTAGCCACCTACGGCATCGTCGGTGATGTCTTTCAGGTGGTTCCGTCTATTACAAACCGGCTGAAAGAGTTGCGTAGCAAAAAAGCAAGCTAGCCGTACAGTATTTGAGTATACCAACAAAGGAGTAAACCGTGCCTGTCAACACTCTGATATTTATTGTAATCTTTATCATCTCCATAGCCTTCTTTGGCTGGAGTTGTTACAATCGTTTCCGTCTGGTTGCCCTGGGAAAACCGGACAATCGCTTCAAAGAGATAGCCCAACGTATCTGGAGTGTAATATATTACCCGTTCGTACAGCGCTGCACGATTTCCCACGGCTATCGTTTCGGCATAAATCACGCCATACTCTTCTGGGCTTTCATGCTTTTGCTGATAGCCAATACCGAGTTCCTGCTCCATGGTCTGGCCCCGGATTATATCAGCTTGTCGAAGCTGCCGGACGGCGCGTATCACGCCCTGGCCTGGATTTTCGATATCGCATCAATCGTCGCTTTGCTGGCCGTATGTTCCTCAGTTATCCGGCGATTGGTTTTCCCGCCGTCATATATTGATGCAAAGAGCGGAGACGCTTTTGTGATCCTGGGACTCATCGCCACCTTGATGATCGCCTTCTTCGGAATGCACGGTGCCGAGATAGCGCAGGGTATCGATAAAGCAGCTGGCTATATGCCAATCTCCGCCTTCGTGGGTACAACTATTCTGGGTGGTATGTCGACCGGAGCACTGGAAGTTACGGCAAATATTTTCTGGTGGATCCATGCTATCGTGCTTCTCGCCTTTCTCAACTACCTGCCCTACAGCAAGCATATGCACATCCTGACATCAATTCCCAACTGCTTCTTCAGAAGCTTGGAGAAGGTTAATACACAGCCCCGTGAGGAGTTCGCGAAGGGCAATATCTACGGAGTGGAGCAGGTTGATCAATTTACCTGGAAAGACCTGTTCGATTCGTATTCCTGCACCGAATGCGGTCGCTGCGTCGATAACTGCCCGGCGGCATCCACCGGCAAGGCGCTGGATCCAAAAGTTCTCATCCATAACATCAAGATAAACATGCTGGAAAACGGGCCGGGGCTGGCACGAGGTGAAGAGCCTGCCCATCCGCTTATCGGGGATGATCCGGAAGGCAACGTGTCCGAGGAGGCCATCTGGGACTGCACCACCTGTGGCGCATGTATGGAGGTATGTCCGGTATTCATCGAGCATGTACCCAAGATTGTCGATATGCGCCGAAACCTGGTAGAGATGAAAGCCAAATTTCCCCCCGAACTGCTCAATTTTTTCGAGAACATGGAGGGACGCAGCAACCCGTGGGGCATCGCTCCTGAGAAGCGTACCGCCTGGATGGATGAGGCCGGGGCCAAACCTTTCGAAGCAGATGTAACCGAATACCTGTTCTACGTTGGCTGTGCCGGTGCGCTTGATCCCCGCGGCAGGCATGTCACACTGGCTACGGCCAAAGTTCTCAATGCCGCCGGTGTATCATGGGGCGTTTTGGGCAAGGAAGAGCTGTGTTGCGGCGATAGCGTGAGACGTCTTGGCAATGAGTACATTTTCGACCTCATGGCCGAGGAGAACGTCAAACTCTTCAAGGAGAAGGGTGTCAAGAAAATTATTGCCCAATGTCCCCACTGCTACAGCACTCTGAAGAATGACTACCGCCAGTACGGAGCTGACTTTGAGGTTATTCATCACACTGAGCTCATCAACAGTCTTATCGAGCAGGGTAGACTCAAGTTCAACGGCAACGGCGATTTTGGCAAAGTGGTATTTCATGATTCATGTTATCTGGGGCGCTATAACTCAATTTACGAGCAACCCCGCAAGGTGATCGCTGCTGTTACCAACAAAGAGCCGGCGGAAATGGAGCGCAATCACGAGAAGGCATTCTGTTGTGGCGGCGGCGGCGGACGCATGTGGCTGGAGGAAAGCGTTGGGGATCGAATCTATGTAGAGCGTACCGAGCAGGCCCTGAAAGAGGAGCCTGATACAATTTGCACTTGCTGTCCATATTGCATGACCATGTTTGAAGACGGCCTGAAGGATAAGAACTCGGAGGATTCGGTACGGGTACTGGATTTGGCCGAAATAGTAGCAGCAGCTTTGGAGTAAGGGAGAGCAGCGTAGCCACATCAATTATTGTTCGACAAACGCAGGGTGACCGCGTGACAGATTGATTCTCCCAAGTCTGTATTTACACATCAGTCAAAGGCGGTTGCACACTCCAGCCTTCGATTTTTTTCATTCCTGCCCGTATCCTTGCAACTTGTTGCGGGGAGTTTCAATTTTACAAGTGTCTGATTTCAGAAGAGTTTAATGGGGAGTTTAAGGGAATATTCTTCTAGAGTGAGACCTTAAATGAACGAGGTCTCGTATTGTATGCTTGACAGATACAGATGGTTTGGAGGTGAGATTTTGAACAGGATAGTGAAGAAAACTCAGTTGTCTGAAAATGTATTCAGAATGACAATTAGTGCTCCCCAGATTGCGGCAAAGAGAAAAGCCGGGCAGTTTGTCGTCATTATGACCGAAGAGAAGGGAGAGCGTATCCCCCTGACTATAGTTGATTCCGACAGAGACGAGGGAACGGTAACCATCATATTTCAGGTCGTTGGCAAGACCACCATGTGCCTTGCGGCTATGAAAGAGGGAGAAAACCTCTTTGCCGTTCTCGGCCCACTCGGGATGCCGACAGAGATGGAAAAGTTTGGGACCTCCGTAGTTGTCGGTGGCGGTGTGGGCATCGGTGTCGCCTATCCGATAATTAAGGCCCTCAAAGAGGCCGGCAACAAGGTGATAGCCATTATAGGTGCCAGGACAAAGGATATCCTTATACTTGAAGATGAGATAAAGGAAATATGTGACAGGCTTATAGTGTCAACCGACGACGGAAGTTATGGCGTTCACGGTTTTGTGACAGATGTGCTCAAAGAACTTATTGATTCCGGGGAAACGATCAACAGAACCTTCGCGATAGGTCCCGTTCCGATGATGAAGTTTCTATGCGAGGTTACAAGACCTTATAAGATAAAAACCATCGTAAGCCTGAACCCGATCATGGTAGACGCAACCGGTATGTGCGGCGCGTGTCGCGTTGCCGTTGGAGGAAAGACAAAATTTGCATGCGTGGACGGCCCCGAGTTTGACGGACATGATGTGGACTTTGATCTCCTGATAAACCGACTCAGGATGTATAACGGTGAAGAGGAGGAAGCCAGAAAGGGGTGCAGATGTCATGAGTAAAAAGGAAAAGATCCCGAGACAGGATATGCCGGAGCAGGATCCGAAAGTGCGCAGTGCGAATTTTGATGAGGTTCCTCTCGGTTATACAGAAGAACAGGCTGTAATTGAAGCTGGCAGGTGCCTGCAATGCAAGAAACCTCTATGTATACAAGGATGTCCTGTGGATGTTGATATTCCGGGATTCATAAAACTGATTACCGAAAGAGATTTTACAGGAGCAGCCCGCCGGATAAAGGAAACAAACAGTCTTCCCGCCATTTGCGGCAGGGTATGTCCCCAGGAGAGCCAGTGCGAGGAACTGTGCATCTTGGGTAAAAAGGGCGAACCGGTTGCTATAGGAAGGCTCGAACGCTTTGCCGCTGATTATGAGCGCAATACCGGCGCCGTTCAGATTCCCGAAGTTCCTGCATCATCGGGCAAAAGAGTGGCTGTTGTTGGTTCCGGTCCGGCCGGGCTTACAATCTCCGGAGATCTGGTGAAGTTCGGGCATAGCGTAACCATATTTGAGGGATTGCACAAATCCGGGGGAGTCCTTATCTATGGAATTCCCGAATTCCGTCTCCCTAAAGACATCGTAGACGCCGAGATATCATATCTTGAGAAAATGGGGGTTGAGGTTGTCACAAATGCTGTTATCGGAAGGGGAAAAACGGTTGACGATCTCCTTGATGAAGGTTTCGATGCCGTATTCCTGGGTGTGGGCGCGGGCGCGCCAGTCTTCATGAATATACCGGGAGAAAACCTGAGCGGCATCTATTCTGCCAACGAATACCTCACAAGATCCAATCTGATGAAGGCATACAGATTTCCCGAGTACGATACGCCCATAGCGCGCGGGAAAAATGTGGCGGTTCTCGGCGCGGGCAATGTCACGATGGACTCCGCGAGAACAGCCCTGCGTCTGGGTGCTGATAATGTTACCGTGGTCTATCGCAGGACAGAGGTTGAGATGCCGGCGAGGGCCGAAGAAGTTCATCACGCGAAAGAAGAGGGTGTGCAGTTCAGACTTCTTACCAACCCGGTGGAATACATCGGCGACGAGAATGGCTGGGTAAAGCAGATGAAATGCATCCAGATGGAGCTGGGCGAGCCCGATGATTCCGGGAGACGCAGGCCTGTTCCCATAGAGGGATCCGAGTTTGTGATAGACGTGGATATGGTGGTGGTAGCCATAGGAACGAACGCTAATCCCGTTATTCCTGTTACGACCCCAGGCCTGGAGACGAACAGGTGGGGCTATATTGTTGTGGCCGACGAAGAAACTGGCAAGACCAGCCGGGAAGGAGTATATGCCGGCGGAGATATAGTTACAGGTTCAGCAACCGTCATCCTGGCAATGGGCGCCGCGAAAAAGGCAGCCAGAGCGATAGACGCATACCTTAAATAAATTTGAATTGAACAGCGAGCGCATTCCCCGCTGCTTGCGGCGGGGAGATTCAATTATGAATGTTGAATTATGAATGATAAGCATCCCATCAATTCAACATTAAACATTGAGAATTAAACATTGTTCTATATCTATCCGTCTTTTCTCTCCCAGTCATAAGGCAAATCATTATCGTGCGGGTGGACGCGGAATTCGTCCGGTTCTTCGTAGTCATATGTCTCGGTGGGCGTGTTGACAACGATGGCCTCTTCCTCTGAGACGCATTTAAATCCATGATATACGTAAGGAGGTATGTGTACCAGAATGGGGTTGTGCTCTCCCACAAAAAACTCATTTACCTCTCTGTATGTCGGGGAGTCTTCTCTCCCGTCACACAAGACGATTTTCATGGTACCCTTTACCACAGCCATGTTATCGTACTGTTTCTTGTGGTAGTGCCACCCCTTTACCACGCCCGGATAGGCGGTTGTCATATAAACCTGGCCGAATCCCTCAAACATTTCATCATCACGGCGGAGTATCTCCATCAACCGTCCACGTTCATCCGGTATAACTTTTAACGCTTTGACTTTTACCCCTTCAATCATAAAACTATCCCCCCTGCCTGTTTGACTGGTCTGTTTAGTTCGCTTTATTTTGCTTGCTGACCACTGATCACTGCTACACCCTGTTGGCCCCGGTTTTTGCAACCATATTTCCCGCGTACCGGAGAGATTCAAAAGTCCCCGCGTCCGTCCACCAGCCATTCAGGATATCATGGGTGATGGTTCCCCTGTTTATGTAATAATTATTCACGTCGGTTATCTCCAGCTCACCCCTGCCCGAGGGTTTCAGGGTTTTTATGAAATCAAAGACCGTGTTATCGTACATATAGATGCCGATAACCGCGTACGAAGATGCGGGATTTGAGGGTTTCTCTTCGATGCTGACTATTCTGCCATCCTCGAATGCCGGGACGCCAAACCGTTGCGGGTCGTGAACCTCCTTGAGCAGCACTTTGGCACCCTCCTTCTGCTTCCTGAAATCCTCGATCGCTCCCCTTATGTTCTTTTCAATGATATTGTCTCCGAGCATGACGACTATTTTGTCATTATCGGCAAAGAATTCCGCCAGGCTCAGGGCGGCCGCTATACCTCCTTCGCCCTCTTGATAGGTGTAATTCAGGTGTTTGAGTCCAAACTCTCTTCCGTTTCCCAGCAGTTTCAGGAAATCACCCGCATTGTTTCCCCCCGTCACAATGAGTATTTCGTCTATCCCGGCATTCACCAGGGTGATAATCGGGTAATAGATCATAGGTTTGTCATAGATCGGAAGCAGATGCTTATTGGTGACCTTTGTAAGTGGGTGCATTCTGGTGCCAAGCCCCCCCGCGAGAACGATTCCCTTCATGTGTATCTCCTTTTCTGTGAGCTATTGTCTGTATATAGCATATTTGGGAGAGCTGGTAAACAGGTGGTTGAAGTCAAAGACCTTTACATGGTGCACGCCGTATAGTATACGATTCACAAATATGTTTTCATTCAACATTCAACGCACCGGGTATAAGACCATGACTGACGAACATTATATGAAAATGGCCCTGAAACTCGCGCGCAGGGGAGATGGGTGGACAAGTCCCAATCCCATGGTGGGCGCTGTTATTGTCAAAGATGAGCAGGTGATAGGCCGGGGATATCACAGGAAATACGGAGAGGCGCATGCGGAAGTCAACGCGATCAATGATATGTCTGGACCTGTTGAAGGAGCCACGTTTTATGTTACACTGGAGCCCTGTTCCCACCATGGAAAAACGCCTCCCTGTGTTGACAGAATCATCGAAGCAAAGGCATCACGGGTGGTCATAGGAAGTGTTGATCCTAACCCCCTTGTCTCCGGAAGGGGGATCTCTATATTGGATGACCACGGTATAGAGACAAAGGTGGGGGTTCTGGGGGAACAGTGTGAGAATCTGAATGAAAAATTTTTCAAGTTCATGAAAACCGGAACGCCCTTTGTCACGCTGAAATACGCCCAGACCCTTGACGGGAGAATAGCTTCATCAACGGGCCATTCCCAGTGGATAAGCTCGGAGCCTTCCCTCAGATTCGCGCACAGGTTAAGAGGCCTGCATGATGCGGTCCTGGTCGGGATAGGAACAGTTGCCGCGGATGATCCCGACCTTCGGGTTCGCCTGGCAAGGGGGAAAAATCCCCTGAGGGTTGTTGCCGATTCCACACTGAGAATACCGCCCGGCGCGCGTGTCCTCGACAATCAGGATGTCGCGAAGACACTGATTGCCACTGGACCCCTTCAAGGAAGAGGGAGACTTCCCATGCTGGAAGAGAGGGGTATCGAAACACTGATTATCGACGAGAAGGGCAAAGGTATTCTGGATCTGAAGAAACTGCTGGCTGAGCTTGGAAAAAGACAGATATCTTCACTGCTTGTAGAAGGGGGTGCGGGTATCATCACCTCCTTTGTAAGAGAAGGTCTTTTTGACAGGGTGATCGTTATCACCGCGCCCAGGATACTGGGCAGGGGAATAGAAGGGGTAGGCGATCTGGGAATATTGCGGATGGACGATTCCATCGCGCTGAAGTTTGAAAGCATCTGCCGGAAAGGTGAAGATATAGTAACATATCTGAGGAAAAAGGATTGATATGCCCTGGTACGCGGTTTACACAAAGAGTCGTTTCGAAGACAAGGTGTATACCGGTCTCATTCAGAGATCCGTGGAGGCCTTTCTTCCAAAGATAGAGGTATGGAGCCGGAGAAAAGACAGAAGAAAGAAAATAATGATCCCCATGTTTTCCGGCTATCTCTTTGTGAATTTTCCGGAATATACAAACGAGAGGAAGCTTAGCGTTCTCTCCACTCCCGGTGTGGTAAGAATGCTGGACAAGCCGGACATCTACGAACCGTTGCAAGTTCCTGATTCGCAGATAAACGCGATTAAGAGCCTGATAGCTTCAGATGTGGAGATACAGCCTTACATATATCCGAAGGAGGGGGAAAGGGCGAAGATAACAGATGGTCCCTTCAAGGATATAGAGGGGGTTGTCATACAGGCCGATTACCCCAGGCATCTCTTCGTAGTGTCCATAGATATACTCCAGCGCTCTGTAGCCATCAAGCTGGAGAGTTTCCAGATAGAGAAGATCTGAAGGCTTCCAGAGCCTCGTTTTCCAGGAGATATTCGAGCCCTTTATATTTTGGCGAAAGGTGGAAGATACGGATATGCTTGGCTCCTGCCATTCCAGCGAGATACCCCGCCTGCCTCGCGGTAAGATGATATTTCTCGGTTGCAGTTTCTAAATCCTCTTCCAGAAAGGGGGCTTCTATAAAGATTATATCGGAATTCTTTGTCAGTGTTACGATTTTTTGCGCGTTATCACTGCTGTAAACAGCATCTGCTATATACGAGATCTTCTGACCCCCGGTTATCCGGGTGATCTTTTTCAGCTCACCCAGCGGAACCGTTTTCTCCTCCCCCCCCTTCCACCGCACTCTTATAGGCACGTCGTCAGGATCGCCCCTGCGGACAGCGTCTTTCAGACTTACAAGCCAGTCGCCACGTGGCAGATCCATATCTTCCAGCACGTTCTTCATTATATTCACGTGTTTTTGCTCCTTCAGCGCGAAGGCAAGTACGGGGATCTTGTGGTCAAGGAAGGCCGCGTTTACCGTGAAGTTGTTATTGTCAGTCAATATGCCGTTAAATCTTCCGGTGATGCCCGGTTCAGGCCTGAACCCGCTGTGGCAACTGTAATGTGTTGTTGTCATTTGTGTTTCGGAGACCTCCGTTACCCTGAGTGAAAAATCGTTTGTATAACTCCGGACGAGATTCCACGTGTAAGCGGCCAGTTTTCCCTCCACATTTTTTCTGAATCCGGGAGGGCCGAAGAGGGAAATATGCATGTTCCTTCCGAGGCAAATCCTCAGGAGATGATCAAAGCCGATGAAATGATCCATGTGAGTGTGAGAGATGAAGATATGTTTAACCCTGAGGATTTGTCTTGGCTGAAGTCGATATATCTCTCCGAGGTCGAAGAGAGCAGCCTCACTTCTGTACTTGAATTTTACATAGACCCCGGGATCGGATGAAGGATCGTTTATAAGCCAGGCATTGAACATAACGTTGCTACTATAGACAAATATGCGAAAACGTGTCAAGGAGAAGAAAATTAAACTGAACAGCGAGCGCATTCCCCGCTGCTTGCGGCGGGGATCTTCAATCCTTGACCCCTGGAATCCTTGGACCCTCTTCTCCAACTAAATTGGAGAAGAACCAAATACCTTGACATCCAGTGGTACTGGAGGAGTATCATTCAAATATGGGTGCACCACAGAGAAGAAAAGACACACTTTCCGTGCGCATGGAGGAACTGGGCGTAAAGGAGGAAGACCTTCGCGAGACCTTTGTCAGAGCATCTGGTCCTGGGGGGCAGAAGGTGAACAAGACATCCTCCTGTGTGTTTCTCATGCATATTCCAACCGGGCTTTCGGTGAAGTGTCAGCAGGAGCGCTCCCGGGAACTGAACCGGTTTCTTGCGAGGCGCATACTGCTTGATAGAATAGAGCGAATAAAGAAGGGAAAGGCAAGCCTGCAACGTCAAAAGATTGAAAAGATAAGACGGCAGAAAAAGAGGCGGTCAAAGAAAGCAAAGGAAAAAGTACTCAGACTGAAACACATCCAGTCTGAAAAAAAGGCCCTGCGCTCGAAGGTTGTAGAAGTATAAAGGGGGAGGAAACACTTTTTCTTTGTTCCTCCCCCTTTTCGATAAAGACTGATTAAATATTATGCGCCTATGAACTTAAGCAGCGGATTGGCGTAGATTATAACCAGTGCTATTACTAATGCGTAGATTGCAATGGATTCTATCATCGCCAAACCGACCAGCATGGTAAGCATAATCTTACCATGAGCGTCAGGGTTTCTGCCAACTGCACCCAGTGCACCGCTCGTTGCATTCCCCATTCCCAAGCCAGGACCAAGCGTGCCTAATCCCATAACAATAGCGGCACCGATAATGCTGTACATGACCATCATGGCTTTGTTGTTCATGATAGTGTCAGGTGAAGCCTCAGCCGCGACCGTGATGGCGGCAGTTATGAGTAGAAGCCCCACACTGATCATGAAAATGGTAATACCTTTTAAAGATTTTCTCATACCAAAATACCCCCAATGTAGTGTTTGCCTATTTTCCCATGATATGATTCTGCCTCGAATTTTCTCTATCCGCCAGAATAAAATTAGCATAAAAAAACAGCTTGTCTTATCTAACTGTGGAAGCAACAGTTGTCAAGAAATATTTGTCATAAAATGTCCGCGTGTGATATCCTCTCGCCCGCTGGATGAAAACTGGAAGGCAGTGAATTTTATGTCCGCACTTATAAACGCAGAAAAAAAAGTTGCCGAGCAGGTACAGGGAGATATTCCCCTTGAGAAAAGGCCTTTTGACGCCATCGGGAAAAGAATCGGGATAAGTGGGAAAGATGTCATCGATGTCCTGAAGAAGTTGAAAGAAAAGGGAATCATGCGCAGATTTGGCGCGGTGCTGAGACACCGCAGCGCGGGTTTCTCAGAGAATGCCATGGTCGTCTGGGCCGTTCCGGAAGAGAGATGTGAAGAGGCAGGCTTTCTCCTGGCCTCTTACAAGGAGATAACCCATTGTTACGAGAGAACGCCCCCCCTTGAGGGTGTATATAACCTCTTCACGATGGTGCATCTGGCCGGGGGAGATCCGGAAGAAACCTCCGGAAAAGACAGAATGGAGGAATTTACAGGTGGTGTTTCCTCGGCCATCGGCATCGGGAAATACAAAATTCTCAGAAGTCTTGAGGAATTCAAAAAGAACAGTATGGAGTATTTTTAGATGGATATATCCAGGTCACTTTTTCAGGAGTCGCAAAGATACATTCCGGGTGGTGTAAACAGTCCTGTGCGCGCCTGCGGGTCAGTCGGATACGATCCGGTATTTATAAACAGAGCTTCAGGTTCGAAGGTGTACGATGCTGATGGGAGGGAATATATAGACTACATCGGATCATGGGGACCGATGATACTCGGACACGCCTTCCCTGCAGTAGTGGACGCGATAAGGCAGGCCGCGGAGAGGGGCACCAGTTATGGCGCTCCGACGGAAATGGAGATCGAGATGGCGAGACTTGTTGTCGATGCAATCCCGTCGATCGATATGGTGCGGATGGTCAGTTCCGGAACCGAGGCCGCGATGAGTGCGATCAGGCTTGCCCGTGGATACACAAAGAGAAACAGGATCATGAAGTTCGAGGGATGTTACCACGGCCATGCCGATTCGCTCCTGGTAAAGGCCGGATCAGGCGTCGCGACACTGGGCATACCCGGCAGTCCCGGCGTGCCTGAAGAACTCGCGAAATTAACGATTACTGCTCCCTATAACGATATCGAAGCGGTAAAGTCCGCTATGGACCGGTATGGCGATGAAATCGCGTGTGTCATTGTTGAACCGGTTGCCGGGAACATGGGCGTTGTTCCACCGGCTCCAGGGTTTCTCGAAGGGTTGCGTGAGATTACCGCCGAGAAGGACATCCTCCTGATATTTGACGAAGTGATCACCGGTTTCAGGTTGACATATGGCGGTTTTCAGAACATTGCCGGCATCAAGCCCGATCTGACGTGTCTCGGGAAAATTATCGGAGGTGGTCTTCCAGTTGGCGCGTTCGGGGGCAGGAGGGATATAATGGAAAACCTGGCTCCGGCAGGGCCGGTTTATCAGGCCGGTACGCTTTCAGGTAATCCTCTGGCCATGGCGGCGGGTATCGCGACCCTCAACTGCCTGCAAAAAACCGGCGTGTACGACGCGCTTGAAGAGAAAACCGCGCGTTTGTGCGCCGGAATCAGGAAAACGTTTGAAGAAAAGGGAATTTCGCACCGGATAAACCGGGTGGGCTCCATGTTCACCCTCTTCTTCACCCCGGAAGACGTTATCGACTTTGCCTCGGCCGCGAAGAGCGACACGAAGCTCTTTTCACGCCATTTCGGAAAGATGCTGGCGGGGGGAGTAATGATAGCCCCTTCACAATTCGAGGCCTCTTTCGTTTCCCTCGCGCATACCGATGAAGACATCAATGCAACACTCGCGGTATTAAAATAAAAGTAAATAAGGGGTCAGGTCTTGCATTTTGCCTTTAATCTTTTAATTTTGCATTGTTTTTTTCGTGATTTCGTACCTTCGTGTTTTCGTGATAATCTTTTAATCTTTTTAATTCAACCTTAAACATCCAAAATCAAACATTGCCCTTTAAAGTCCATTTCCCCTTGACTTTAGTCGTGAGTCTCTTTAGTATTCGCTTTGTTCAAGAAGTGAACGAAGCTTGTAAGTTGGATCGAATCTCGGGGACATGACCTGATTTATCTTTATCAAATCGGGATCGTATCCCCGGAAAGAACGGAGGCTTGGCATGTCGGACCCCGGGGAAAGCGATCTCAAAGATGGAGAGCTTCTCAAACTGTTGAAAGAGTTAGAAGCGTCCCCCCTCATAACTCAGCGTGAGTTATCTTCCAGACTGGGTATCAGTCTGGGCAAAGTCAACTATATTGTCAAGGCTATGATAAACAAAGGGTTAATCAAAGCGAACGTCTTCAAAAAAAGCAATAAGAAACGCACCTATTTTTATATATTAACGCCGTACGGTCTTGAGGAAAAAGCTCGGGTTACCTACCGGTTTCTCAAGAGGAAGATGCGCGAGTACGACCAACTGAAAAAAGAGATAGAACAACTGAAAAAAGAAACAGCGGCCAGAGTCTGATATTTGCTCTGGAACACCCCTCAACTCAACTTCTGATGTAATTCAGGGGGCGGAGCTGTATCTAAAGGGCAATTTTTAATTTTGGATGTTTAATGCTTAATTAAAAACTAAACATTCAAAATTCAACATTACATTCCCGGTGTTTCCAATTAAAAATTCAAAATCAAACATTCAAAATCGCATCCTGGTTACCGGTGCGGCCGGTTTCATAGGTTTTCACCTGTGCAGGCGTCTTCTTGATGACGGTTACAGCGTCGTCGGTCTTGATAATCTTAACAGCTACTATGATGTGCGGTTGAAAGAGGCGCGTCTTGATATCCTGAAGCCGTTTGACAAATTTCGTTTTGTTCGCCTTGACCTGTCCGACCGGGAAGGGATGGAAAAACTCTTCGCCGATCACGCATTTGACTGCGTCGTCCATCTGGCTGCCCAGGCGGGTGTGCGCTACAGTCTTGAAAATCCGCACGCATATGTGGAGAGCAACCTTGTCGGCTTCATAAATATCCTCGAAGGCTGCCGCCATGCAAAGGTTTCGCACCTCGTATTCGCCTCCTCCAGTTCCGTCTATGGCGCGAACACCGCGATGCCCTTTTCAGTGCGCCACAACGTCGATCATCCGGTAAGCCTCTACGCCGCCACGAAAAAAGCGAACGAACTCATGGCGCACTCCTACGCGGCCCTCTACAAAATCCCCTGCACCGGCCTTCGGTTTTTTACGGTATACGGCCCCTGGGGAAGACCCGACATGGCGCTCTTTCTCTTCACAGACGCCATTCTTAACAAGAAACCGATAGACGTCTATAATCATGGCAAGATGAAGAGAGACTTCACCTACATCGACGATATAATAGAAGGCATTGTCAGAGTGATGGACCGGATTCCGGCGCCGGACGCGGACTGGAGCGGCGACAGGCCGGACCCCGGAACGAGCTTCGCGCCATACAGGCTATACAACATCGGGAACAACAACCCCGTCGAACTTATGGAATTCATTAAGACCCTTGAAAACGCCCTCGGCATAAAGGCCGAAAAGAACATGCTTCCCCTGCAGCCGGGAGATGTCCCCGCCACCTTCGCCGACATAGGCGAGCTGGTGGATGACACAGGATTCAAACCCTCAACGCCGATAGAAGAGGGAATAAAAAAATTTATCGAATGGTACAAAAATAGTGACAGCGACTATTTTAAAGGAAGATGATATGAAAAAAGCTTTCATTACCGGCATCACCGGACAGGATGGGTCATACCTTGCCGAGTTTCTTCTGGACAAGGGATACGAAGTGCATGGTCTTATCAGGAGATCGAGCACCTTCAACACCGGCCGCATCGATCACCTCTACAAGGATCTGCATGATCCGGAGGCACGGATGCACCTGCATTACGGCGATCTCTCCGTATCCGCCCACCTGACCAATCTCCTGTCTGACATTAGACCGGATGAAATATATCACCTTGGCGCCCAGAGCCACGTGCGCGTGAGCTTCGACATACCCGAATATACCGGCGATATCACTGGACTGGGGACGATCAGGCTTCTGGAGGCAATCAGAAAAACCGGTATCAGTGCAAAATTCTACCAGGCCTCGTCCAGCGAGATGTTCGGGGCGGCCCCCCCTCCGCAGAGCGAATTCACACCGTTTCAGCCCCGAAGCCCCTACGCCGCCGCCAAGGTCTACTCATACTACGTGGTCAAAAACTATCGCGACGCCTACAATATATTCGCCTGTAACGGCATTCTCTTCAACCATGAATCCCCGCGCCGTGGCAAGACCTTTGTCACACGAAAAATCACCACCGCGGCAACCAGGATAAAGCTGGGCCTGCAGGAAAAACTCTACCTGGGCAACCTGGATGCAAAGAGAGACTGGGGTTTTGCCGGAGATTACGTGGAAGCCATGTGGATGATGTTGCAGCAAGACAAGCCGGACGATTTTGTCATAGCCACCGGTGAGACATACTCCGTCCGTGAATTCGTGGAGCGAGTCTTCGAAAAACTCGACCTCGATTACCGCCGTTACGTGGAAATTGACGAACGCTACTTCCGTCCAACCGAAGTCGACGTACTCCTCGGCGACTCCACCAAGGCGCAGAAAACCCTCGGATGGAAGCCCAAAACCACCTTCGACCAGCTCATCGATATGATGATCAAAACCGACCTCGAATTAGCCGAAAAGAAAAAGCTTCTCCGGGACGCCGGCTATTAAAAATAGGGACAGCGCCCTTTTTTGTCCACGGATATTGGAAATGGGTGGAGAAATGGAATAAAAAAAGGGCGCTGTCCCTATTTTCCTTATCATGGATGTCCCTATTTTCCTATAATCTTTTAATTAACCATTGCTCTTTATATGATGCAATCATCTAATACAATCTATATCGCCGGCCACCGCGGCATGGTGGGTTCCGCCATTAAAAGAAGGCTTGAGGCGAAGGGTTACAAAAACCTCATCTGCCGGTCTCACGAGGAACTTGACCTCACGAGACAGCAGGATGTCGAAGACTTCTTTGAAAAAGAGCGACCCGAATACGTTTTCCTGTGCGCGGCAAAGGTCGGGGGCATATTAGCCAACAGCACATATAAAGCCCAGTTTATCTATGAAAACATAATGATAGCGGCCAACGTTATCCACGCCTCCCGCGCGTATGAAGTCAAAAAACTCCTTAACCTCGGCTCCTCCTGCATCTATCCCAGAGGCGCCCCGCAGCCCCTGAAAGAAGAATATCTCCTGACATCGGAACTGGAGCCGACGAACGAACCCTATGCCATAGCGAAGATAGCCGCGATAAAACTGTGCCGGTATTACAACGAGCAGTACGGGACAAATTTCATGTCCATCATGCCCACAAACCTCTATGGCCCGGAAGACAACTTCGACCTTGAGACCTCGCATGTCCTGCCCGCCCTGATACGCAGATTCCACTTGGCCGGGCTCCTTTTCCGGGAAGATTACGGCGCCATCGCGCGCGACCTTAAGAGATTCGGGAACAACCTGCCGGCGGATTCGTTCGATGACCCGAAGCTGATCACAAAACACCTCGCGGGATTCGGCATCCACCCCGACAAAGTTACCCTGTGGGGAACCGGAGCGCCGCAGAGAGAATTTCTTTACGCGGACGATCTGGCCGCCGCCGCCGTCCTTCTCATGGAAAATTATGACGCGGAAAACACAGGCGAATTCATCAACATCGGCGCCGGTAAAGACATAGCCATAAAGGAACTCGCGAAAATGATATCGCGGATTACAGACTACAAAGGCCGGGTGGAATGGGACGATACAAAGCCTGACGGCACCCCGCGCAAACTCCTCGATATCTCCAGAATTCAAAGCAAAGGCTGGAAGGCGAACACTACACTCGAAAAAGGCATAGAAAAAACCATGAAAGCGATGTTTGATGTTTAATGTTTGATTAAAAAGATTATCACGAAAACACGAAGGTACGAAAACACGAAAAAAGCTAGCTTAAAAAAATTAAAAGATTAAAGATAAAAAGATAGCTACAAAGGATTATCACGAAAGCACGAAAGACTGAAGACATTAAAAAATTAAAAACGATTGTGAAACCACGAAAGCGCGAAAGAACGAAAGTGATACAGGAATCTAATAAAAACAGGCATGAATTCGAAGATTTGAGCACACAGATAATAGGCGCTGCGATTGAAGTTCACAGAGAGCTTGGACCAGGGTTTTTGGAAAGCATTTACGAAGAAGCGTTAAAGATCGAGTTATCAGAAAGAGGGCTGAAGTTTGATTCTCAAAAAGAAATAGAAATAAAGTATCTCGGAAAGAAAATAGGAATTCACAGACTTGATTTACTTGTTCAAGATGAAATCATTGTAGAATTAAAAGCAGTAAAAGAATTAGCAGACATTCACTTTGCCCAGCTTCGATCCTATTTAAAGGCTACTGATCTAAGAACAGGCTTGCTTCTGAACTTCTCAACACCTACACTAGAAATAAAAAGAATAGTCAACTAAATTCATCCTTTCGTAATAAAGCTTTTATAATATTTTTTTTCGTGATTTCGTGACAAATCTTTTGCAGTTATCTTTTTATCTTTAATCTTTTTAAGCTAGATTTTTTCTTTTTTCGTGCTTTCGTGATAAATTTTTTGCAGTTGTTTTTTTGTTTTTAGCCTTTTAATTTAGAATTGTTTTTTTTCGTGCTTTCGTACCTTCGTGATTTCGTGATAATCTTTTCGTACTTTAGCCCTTTAGGAATAAAATTATGAAAAATCGTATTCTAATTACCGGTGGGGCCGGGTTTCTTGGTTCGCATCTCTGTGACCGGCTGGTCGCGGAGGGTCATGATGTTTTGTGCCTGGATAATTTTTTCACTGGCGGGAAACAGAACGTAGCGCATCTCCTCGGAAAGCCCAACTTCGAACTTATACGCCACGATCTGGTGGAGCCAATCTTCCTCGAAGTGGACCAGATATACAACCTGGCCTGTCCCGCCTCACCCATTCATTACCAGTACAACCCGGTGAAAACCGTCAAAACCAGCGTCATGGGCGCCATCCACATGCTTGGGCTGGCAAAAAGGGTAAACGCCAGGATCCTGCAGGCCTCCACCAGCGAGATCTACGGAGACCCCGCCATCCACCCCCAAACCGAAAACTACTGGGGCAACGTCAACACCATCGGCATAAGATCCTGTTATGATGAAGGTAAACGCTGCGCAGAGACCCTCTTCTTCGACTACCACCGGCAGAATAACGTCGACATCAGAGTCGTCAGAATATTCAACACCTACGGGCCGAGAATGCACCCAAATGACGGCCGGGTCGTCAGCAACTTCATTGTTCAGGCCCTGAACAATCGGGACATCACCATCTTCGGCGACGGAACCCAGACGCGATCCTTCTGCTACGTTGACGACCTGATAGAGGGAATGATTCGGATGATGAACGGTCCCGGTGACTTCATCGGCCCCGTGAACCTGGGAAACCCCGGCGAATTCAGCATGCTCGAGCTGGCCGAAAAAATCATAGACCTGACACATTCACAATCAAAGATTGTGTACGGCCCCCTCCCGCCGGACGACCCAATGCAGCGCCAGCCCGACATCACACTGGCCAAAGAAAAGCTCAAATGGGTGCCCGAGACAGACCTGGAAGAAGGCCTGAAAAAAACAATAGCCTACTTTAAACAATAGGGGTCAGGGCTACACATCCTTTTTTCTTTTCGTGATAAAATTTTTATAATCTTTTCGTGTTTTCGTACCTTCGTGTTTTCGTGATAATCCTTTGCAGTTATCTTTTTATCTTTAATCTTTTAATTTTTTTAAGCTAGCTTTTTTCGTGTTTTCGTACCTTCGTGTTTTCGTGATAATCTTTTTAACCAAACATCAAACATTCAGTATTCAACATTGCCTTGATTACATATTGCTCTTACATATTGTTCTTCTGTTTTTAGTTTTTTAATTAACCATTCAACCTTAAAAATTAAACATTGCTTATCATGAAGCATTATCTTCGGTTTGTAAAACATAAGATCAGAGACGATTCCTGGAAGCAACTGGCAGTTGATATATGCGGAGGGTACAATGGAACCGGCGTATCGATCTGTTCCTATTACCTGGTTATGGAAGGCCTCTTCGGTGATTCTCCCCGCGTTCCGAAAACCGCATCACCGCTGGACATTCGTTTCCTCGGCCCGGAGGATATGGCACAGATTGCGGCGATACCGGAGCGAAACATACGTGAGCCGGTCTTACAACAACGGCTTCTGGAGGGAAAGAGATGCCTTGGAATGCTGGATGGAAAAACCATTGTCGCTTTTACCTGGTGCGATCTTGAATCCTGCCATTTCCGGGGGTGTCCATTCCCTCTCGCGGAAAACGAAGCCTATCTTTTTGATGCCTATACTTCAAAAGAGTGCCGGGGCACGGGTATCGCGCCATATCTGCGATACCGCCTCTATGACGAGCTGGCAAAAATGGGAAAAACATATCTGTACAGTATTACCGACCGATTCAATAAACCGTCCCTGCGCTTCAAATTAAAACTCAACGCGCGAATCATCGGGAAAGGTCTCTCGGTAATACTCTTCAAGCGATGGCACCTGGTATCAAGATTTACCCCAACAGAACCGAACGCGCCAGTAAATCAACCAGAGAGGGAGACCTTTGTATAACTATGTTTCCAGTCATTGCGAAGAACGTAGTGACGTAGCAATCTATTATATTTACAATGAGTTAGAGATTGCTTCATCCCCATTCCATCGGGGCTCGCAATGACAATGTGGGTATTGTGCAAAGCTCTCAGAGGGTCTTTTCAATTAAACATTAAACAATATTTTTTCCGTGTTTCGTGATAGCGTTTTTAATTCAACATTCAGCATTGCTTTTCTGTTTTGTCTTGACATTTCATCAAGTTATTAATAACAGTAGAAATGTGAAATACAAAGACAAGGTTGCAAAAACAATCAAAACTCTCCCAACTTAGAACGGGAAGGAATCTACTATAATAATAGGAATATTACATGATAGAAAATAGACACGATTGGCCCGAAGAAAACGAAATTAATATTCTGGACTTTATAATTGTCCTGCTGAAACACAAACGGATGATCTTCTTCTTTGTCTTTATCGCGGGCGTGGCTGCGGTCGTGGTCAGCCTGCTTATGACCAATATATACCAGTCCGAATGCACCATCACACCAATTGAGCAGGAAAAGGCTTCCTTGAGCAATCGTCTGTCTGCTCTGGGTGGATTAGCTGCCATGGCTGTGTCTCAAACTGGCATAGGTGGAGCGGGATCACTGGAAAAGTTTGAGGTTGTCCTGAAGAGTCGCGACCTGACCAATGGTCTGGTTAAAAAGCATAAACTGATGCCGGTTATCTTTAAGGATTCATGGGATGAAAAGACGAAAACATGGAAGACCGAAGAACCTCCCACACTCCAGGATGCATATAAACTCATTCAGGGCGGTATGCTGAAGATTAAGCCGGACAAGAAAATCAATGTTCTAAAGCTGGGGTTCCTTTTCCCTGATCCTGCAGTGGCCCGGAAGCTGCTTAATTACTATGTCGACGGCATGAGTGAATTCCTGCGACAACAGGCTCTTGAGAATGTTGCAACGCAGAGCAAGGCGCTTCAGGAACAGCTTGTAACTACGGCTGATCCGCTTCTGAGAACAAAACTGGCCGAGATAATAGCGCAGTACGTGGAGAAAGAGACCCTGGCGAAAGTCCAGAAATACTACGGCTTCAATGTCATCGATCCTCCCTTTGTTCCCGAAAAGAAGTTTAAACCCAGGCGGGCGCAGATTTGTATCCTATCAGTCATTGTTGCGTTTTTCATGGCTATATTTCTCGCGTTTTTCATGGAATATGTGGGCAATTTAAAGAAAAATGAAGATGCCGAAAGGCTTGGAAATCTTAAAAAGTATATGAAATTACGGAACAAAAAATAGCGAGGTTAGAATTTATGAGAAAGACCATTTTTCTATTGATTATTATCCTGAGTCTGATTTTGCCGGCAAATTCGACTTTTTCCCAGAACGTAAATCCCGCTGATGTGCAAAAATTCATCAAAACCTATCCTGAAGCAAAAAAATATGTATCTCCCGAAGGCAAGCCGACATCTGAAGGAGCGAAACTCCTTGAGACCCGCCAGAAAGAAGGCGCTGTCACTCCGGCTGAAATAAAGGAGGGGTTGAAAAAACTTAAGGAGAAAGAAAAAGTACAGGAAGCGGTTTTGCCAGAAGAAACTCTGCCCCCGGAGGAAGAAGCGCTCTTCGAAGAAGTAAAGGAAGAGGCCGAAAACTCAAAACCGAAAACATCGAAGGCATTCCCCGGTGGTCTGCGTGTCTTTGGCCAGCAGCTTTTCTCTGCCGGTCCAACGTCTTTCACCCCACCGTCAAATATGCCTGTATCTACGGATTACATTATCGGTCCTGATGATAATATCGTGGTACAGCTCTGGGGGAGGATCAACGAGCAATACACCCTCACCGTTCAGAGAGACGGAAGCATTCAATTTCCTCAGATAGGCACCATTCAGGTGGCCGGGCTTACATATAAACAATTGCAGGATCGGATAAAACGTGAAGCGGAAGCGATTACCGGCGTAAATGTTAACGTCACGATGGGAAAATTGAGAAGCATTACCGTCTTTGTGGTTGGGGCTGTTAAAAAACCGGGCGCTTATACCGTAAGCGCTTTTGACACCATACTGAATGCCCTGATCTATTCCAGAGGGCCTGACTCTTTGGGTTCCATGAGAAATATCCAGTTAAAAAGACACAATAAGACGGTAACGACCTTTGATCTATACGATCTTATCCTGAAAGGGGACAATTCAAAAGATAAAAGACTGGAGCCGGGGGATATCATATTTGTTCCGAAGGCGAAAACGATTGTTGTCATACATGGCGATGTCAAGGTACCCGCAAAATATGAATTGAAACAAGACAAAAAATTGCTGAACGCTTTGAAACTTGCTGGAGGTCTCAATCCATCCGCTTATTCAGAACAGATCCAGGTACAGCGATACTATAAGAACAAAGAGAGGATTGTCCTGGATTCCTCCCTCGATGAGCTGAAAAAGCAAAAGAAACCCTTTCAACTTCAGGATGGGGACGTCGTAAAGATATTCCCTGTTGTCAAGAAAGACACAAACGCAGTCTACCTATTCGGAAATGTAACACGCCAGGGAAAATACGAGTACTCTTCAGAGATGCGGATATCGGATATCGTAAAGGCAGATGATCTTGAACCCGAGACATATTTCCCATATGCCCTGATCAAAAGGTATACTCCGCCGGAAATGTCGGCGGAGCTGGTGCCATTTAATCTGGGTGATGCGCTGCTTAAACATGGCGTGAAAGAAAACATTCTGCTTCAGCCACGTGACGAGATCTTTATCTTTAACAAATGGACATTTGAAGATAAACCCTATGTGTCGGTTATGGGTGAGGTGAGAAGGCCTGAATTATATTCCTGTGACGAAGGCATGCGCGTCAAGGATGCCATATTCAGAGCCGGGGGATTGACATCAAAGGCATCGATGGGTCCGGTGAATATCTTCAGGACAGACCCGAAAACAAAAGAAGTAAGTATGATCGTTATAGACCTTGCAGGGGCCATGACCGAACAGGAGGACAATAACATAATCCTGCAGGATAAAGATAGAATGGTCATTCATTCCATTCGTGAATATAAACCCGAAAAAAGGGTTTCGATTCATGGCGAAGTCAAACATCCGGGAGAACATCCCCTCTCCGAAGATATGACTATACGTGATCTGGTCTTCGCGGCGGGCAATCTTAAAGAAAGCGCATACATATACTCTGCAGAGCTGACGCGATACGACACATCTGGCGGGAAGTTTTTTAAGGCAGAGGTCAAAAAGATCAATTTGGAGGAAGCTCTGAAAGGAAATCCTGAAGATAATATCCAACTCCGAAAGTTTGACAGCCTGTTTATACCAACTATTCCGAAATGGCAGAAAAAAACCAGTGTGTCCATCTCCGGGGAGGTAAAATTTCCCGGGAATTATAACTTTGCGGAAAAGGGAAGATTATCGGAACTTATTGAAAGGGCGGGGGGTTATCTCCCGGAGTCATATTTAAGGGGAGCGGTTCTGACCCGAGAATCCGTAAAGGTTACTCAGAAGATAGCACTCGACAAACTCATCTTTGAAATGGAGCAGGATCTGGCAGCATCCGCAGCGGCCGCGCAATCAGGAGCCCTTTCAAAAGATGACGTCGTTGCCGCTCAGGCGGCGATGGCATCAAGACAGATGCTTCTGGCCAAATTAAAAACATCCAAAGTGACCGGCCGTGTAGTCATCAGACTAATATCCATTGATAAGCTAAAGAAATCCAAGTACGATATGGTGCTTGAAAATGGGGACACACTTAACATTCCACAACAACCGGGAGTGGTTACTGTAATGGGATCTGTCTACAATCCGACAGCTCTTCTCTATGAAGAGGGTACCACTGTAAAAGAATATCTGTCTATGGTTGGTGGCTCCACCGTGAATGCGAATCCAGACGATATGTTTATCATCCGTGCCGACGGAACCATCGTCAGTAAGCAAGAGAATGGATCGCAAAGCCTGCGATGGGACGAAGAGGTCAACCGGTGGTTCAGCGGCGGATTTTATTCAACCGTCCTGTATCCCGGCGATACCATACTGGTACCCAGAAAGCTGATCGAGATCTCGGCCTTGAAGATGACGAAGGACATCACGTCCATTATTTATCAGATAGCCGTCTCAATTGGTGTACTCCACACTCTGTTCTAAGGGTGTAAATTGAACAGCGAGCGCATTCCCCGCTGCTTGCGGCGGGGTTAGCGAGCGAATAAAAAATAAACATTTTCCTTACCCCGATAAACGGGATAAGTGCGTTAACGAAATTATTTTCTGCCAGAAAAACACAGAAAATAATTTCTAACTTACTAAACAATCGGAGATTCCCCGCAACTTATTGCGGGGAGCTTCAATTTCCCTATGAACAAGACACCCCGGAATCATAAATTACTGGTCATGTTTGTCGCAACAGTCGTTTTGTTGTTCGCGGCCACGGCACATGCCTCCGCAAACATTCCGATCGATTCTCCCTTCTATACGAACCTGGATGCCATTATTTCAGAGGGTCTGATAAAGAGCAGCCTTTCATCGACAAGACCCTTTACCAGATCGGAAGCAGGTAGATTGCTGGCCGAAGCTATTGAACAAGCTGAGAAAGAAAAAATCTCCTCATTCTCTGCCGGTTTTCTTAAAAGAATGTCAAAAGAATATAAGGATGAGATATCTGAAGCCAGGGCTCACGGCAGCACGCCCGATACATTTATAAAACCGGTGGAAGAGTTCTCCATCAGCTGCAATTTTCTGGACGGTCCACATTCAGTATTCAATAATGAGGGGATTGACTATTACGACGGCCACAACGCGATGGCGCAGTTTCAATCGCGGGGCAAATTGTGGAATGTCTTTTCTTTCTATATTCAACCCATACTTCTCTACAATCAAAAATTAGAAAACATCGACGGAAACAATGATACCGGAGTCAGCCTGCATAAAGGATATGTCAAGTTTTCCGTTGATAATTTCGAGATCGAAGCAGGAAGAGATTCAATCTGGTGGGGGCCGGGATACCACGGCTCCCTTCTCATGTCGAACAATGCCAAACCTTTTGACATGATCAAGATATCTAATCCGCGTGCCACACTTCTTCCCTGGATTCTCAGCTGGTTGGGGCCATTTAAATATAATATGTTTTTATCCGAGCTGGATGAAGAATCCGCCTCCGGCCACCCTCCCGATTCAAAGCTCTTTGGCCTCAGATTTGATTTTAAACCCCATCCGCTTTTTGAATTCGGGCTTTCATATCTGTGCCAGTTCGGTGGTGACAGGCCCGGCATCGGCAGCCTGAGCTTTTCAGATTATATTAATATCCTGTTCAGCAATGAATGCAGAAATGGTGATAAGCGAGACAGTAATAAAGAATTTGCCATAGATGTTGCTATTACAATACCGAATGTCAGTCGCATTTTACCCCTGGCCGAGTCCGTAAAGATCTACGCGGAATGGGGGGGAGAAGATGCCGGTTATCCACCGGACAAGCGGGCATATCTTCTGGGTGCAGTCTTAAACGACATCTTTACTCTAAACGGTGTTAAATTAAGATCAGAGTACGCTAATCTTTCCCCCAGTAGTGCCGGTGGTGCATGGTATACGCACGGTTGGTGGCCAATGAAGTATCATGGAAGGATCTTCGGTCACCATGCCGGCACGGATTCCGATGACCTCTTTATCGAATTATCTCAGATATTAGAGAATAAATTCAGTTACAAAATTGGTTTTGATAAAGAAAGAAGCGGTATCAGCCAGACAAACACCCAGGAAAAATATCAGTATTTTTTTGAAACAAGCTATGACATCGCAAAGCATTTAAACCTTGCAGTCAGCTATTCATATGAAGAAATCAACAATTATGAAAATGTAAAAGACCGCAAACAGAACAATCACTTTTTGGGAATGGAAGTTACCTGCGACTTTTGATTCGGGTAGAATCGCATAAAGCCTTTATTATAATCTTTCTTTCATGTTTTCGTCTTTTCGTGTTTTCGTGATAAATTTTTAGTCTTTGTTCTTTTGTTTTTAATCTTTTCAATTCAATTCTTTTCGTGCTTTCGTGATAAATTTTTAGTTTTTGTTCTTTTGCTTTTGTCTTTAATCTTTTAATTAAGATTTTTTTCTTTTTTCGTACCTTCGTGTTTTCGTGATAATCTTTTAATCTTTGTTCTTTTGTTTTTAATCTTTTCAATTCAATTCTTTTCGTGCTTTCGTGATAATCTTTTCAATTAAACATCAACTAAGGAGTAGATATGAACCAGACAGACCAGCGCAGTTTCGCCCCTTCGGGCGAAGTTTTTCCTCTTCCAGGCAAAGAAGACTACGGCAGAGAATTCGAACGTCTGCAAACCCTCGTCAATGAGCAGCGTCAGATGGGGCGTGAAATCGTCGTTGTCATGGGCCTTGGCTTTGTCGGCGCCGTGATGGCGGCTGTTGTCGCGGACAGCACAGACAGAAAAACCGGCGAGCCGAAGAAGTTTGTCATCGGCATGCAGAGACCCAGCACCAGGAGCTTCTGGAAGATCCCCATGATAAACAGAGGCGTCAGCCCCGTAAAGGCGGAAGACCCCGCTGTGGATATTCTCATCAGGCGCTGTGTCACAGAGAAAAAGAACCTGATAGCGACATACACCTACGATGCCCTCAAACTCGCGGATGTTGTCGTAGTTGATGTCCAGTGTGATTTCTTGAAACAGGAACTTGGCAACTGCGCCACGGGCAGGGCCGAGATAAAAGCGCTTGAAGACTCCATCAGGATAATCGCGGAAAATATCCCCCCGGAATGCCTGGTTCTCATCGAAACCACGGTTCCCCCCGGCACAACCGAATATATCGCCTATCCCAGCATGAAAAAGATCTTCAGAAGCCGCGGTATAAAAAAAGAGCCCCTGCTCGCCCACAGCTACGAGCGTGTCATGCCCGGCCGGGACTATGTAAAATCGATCCGCGATTTCTGGCGCGTCTGCAGCGGCATCAATAAAAAGAGCAGGAAAAAAGTGGACCGCTTCCTGTCCGACGTGCTGAACGTAGAGGAATATCCCCTCACCGTGCTCGACAAGCCCATAGAAAGCGAGACCGCGAAAATTGTTGAAAACAGCTACCGTGCCACAATCCTGGCATTCATGGACGAATGGAGTAATTTCTGCGAGAAAAACGGGGTTGACCTGATCAAGGTAATGAAGGCCATAAAAATGAGACCCACCCACGACAACATGATCTTTCCCGGGCCTGGCATAGGCGGCTACTGTCTTCCGAAAGATGGAGGCCTCGGAGTATGGGCATACAGGCACCTCATGGGATTTGAAGACGACAACTTCAAAATCACCCCTGACGCGATAAACATCAACGATACCAGGGCGCTGCATGCCGCCGAACTTATCAGAGACGCGCTCAGAAACATGGGCAAAGTCGTTGCCGCGTCAGTAATCACAGTACTTGGCGCATCCTACAGAGAAGATGTGGGCGACACGCGCTACAGCGGCTCGGAACTGATAGTCAGAAAGCTGGCCGAAATGGGCGGAGACATAAAAGTCCATGACCCCTACGTCGAACACTGGTGGGAACTCGAAAGCCAGGACACTTATCCGTCCATCGGCGCCAGCTGGTCACGCTTCTTCAGAAACCAGGAAGGCCTCAAAAACATCAGAGTAAAGAAAGACCTCCCGGCCACCCTCATGGGATCCGACGCCATCGTCCTCGCGGTGAGACATAACGAATACCTCGATCTTGACCCCGAATACATTGTCAAAGCGACAGGCGCCCCCGCCGCGATCATAGACTGCTTCGGCATCCTCGACGACGACAAAATCAGGAAATACTTCGAACTGGGCTGCGAAGTAAAAGGCCTCGGCCGCGGCCACATACAAAGAATCAAAAAAGAAAAATAGGGGTCAGGTCTTGCGTTTTGCCTTTTTCTTTTCTGATCCTTGGTCAGACCTCTTGGAAAGAAAAAAGTATTGACTATTTTAGGCGAAATGATTAAAATAGCTAAAAAGATGAGAGAGGTTAACATGGAAGCGACAGCCACAGAAGTAAAAAACAAGTTTGGAAAATTCTCTGATATTGCCAGGAATGAGCCTGTTATTGTTGAGAAAACGGGTCGTAAAGTAATTGTGCTGATAGCCTTTGAGGAATATGAGCGCCTGACCCAAATCGAAGATGCTTATTGGGGTGAGAAGGCAGTAAGAGCTGAGGCAGATGGATATATTGGATCGGAAGAATCAATAGCCTTCATAAGGGCAAAACATGCTTAGGCTTGATTTAACCAAAAAAGCCATAGTCTTTCTGGACAAATTGCCACCCAAACAGTTCAAACAGGTTTCAAAAAAGATTTTTTCATTAATGGCAAACCCTGAACCGCATGATTCAAAAAAATTGAAAGGACACCCTTACCGGGGGACAGACATCGGAGAATATCGAATCATCTACCGCGTTGAAGAAGATGTTCTCAAAATTGCGCTTGTGGGCAAACGGAATGATTCGGCCGTCTATAAAAAAATGGCCAGACTATAGCCGCGAGCGGGACCCGCAATGACAATGTCGGTGTTATGCAAACATCTCTTATTCTCGTGATAATCTTTTGCAGTTATTTTTTGTCTTTAATCTTTTTAAGTTATATCTATTTCGTGATTTCGTCCTTTTGTGTTTTCGTGATTAGTCTTTATTCTTTTGCTTTTAATCTTTTCATCAAACATCTAACATTGCCTGCCTGTTTTGTCTTGACATTTCATTAATTAATTAATATTAATAAAAATATGAAATATGAAGACCTGATATCGTCAATACGAACCCCTATTTTTTCAAAAACCGATGTCATTTTGGCTGGAGGAAAAATTTTTGACTACCAGCTGACTCGCTGGGTAAAGAAAGGATATCTGCTTAAATTAAAAAACGGCATCTATGCGTTTAATAAGGATTACGAGAAAATCAAGGGCGAGGAAGTTGCCTCGGCGCTTTACCAGCCCAGCTATCTGAGTCTGGAGAGCGCCCTTTCATCCTACGGATTTATCCCGGAAATGGTTTACTCCTATGTTAGCGTAACCGCGAAGATTAACCGTGCCTTTGATAATAAATTCGGGCATTTTATCTATCGCCATGTAAAAAGTGAATTATTCTGGGGATACCGGGAAATAAAAACAGACGCCGGCAGATACCTCATTGCCGAACCGGAAAAGGCCCTGCTGGACTATCTCTACCTCAATCTATCAAAGATCAACAGCGAATCCGATTTTGAGAACCTGAGATTCAATGAAGACCGGCTCAGCGAGACATTAGACAAAGAAAAATTTTCGCGATACCTGCAGGCATTTGAAATAAAAAAACTGAAAAGATGGGCGGACAGATGCTTACCTTAGAGCAGATCAAAGGATACTTCCCGGAGCAAGTGGCCAAAATAAATCCCCGGGGCATTCTGGTCGAATACCTGCAATGCGAGCTTCTCGATTCCCTGTTTAAACTTAAAGAGGTCTCATCTCTCAGCTTTATAGGCGGCACAGCTATCAGGATGCTGCAGCAGAGCCCGCGTTTCTCCGAAGATCTCGACTTTGATAATTTCAACCTGACATTCAGACAATTCGAAGAAGCGCTTCAAAAGACCTGCAGAGACATGGAAGCCAAGGGATTCCTGGTCGAATACAGAACCGTTGAACGAGGAGCATACCATTGTTACCTGAGATTTCCGGAGATCCTGTATAAATCGGGAATAAGCCCTGATGCCGGTCAGAAAATACTGATAAGGATAGACACCGAACGCAAGAAAAGGTTTTATGAACCACAGAGACACCTTCTGAACAGATTTACCATTTACCGTCAGATCCTTACGGCCCCTCTTTCAATACTCTTATCCCAGAAAATAATGACGGTTATGCAGAGAAAACGTGAAAAAGGCCGGGACCTGTTTGATGTATCAATTTTGATGGGAGTCGCGCGGCCTGATTTCGGTTACATCGCCGAATATCTTGGCATTGAAAGAAAGGAAATCATCGAGCAATTTACAAAAAGAGTGGAAGAACTGGACCTGGAATACCTGGCCCGCGATGTAGAACCCTTTTTGTTCTCTCCGGAACAGAAAGAAAGGATATTGACCTTCCGTAAATACTGGCAGCAACAACAGGGGAAGTAATGGGGACGGTTCTATTTATTGACAGTGCAGCCTGGTTTTGATATGGGAATGCCATGCCGAGAACAGCAAGAATAGCGCCCAAAGAATTTGTTTACCATGTTTTGACCCGTGGGAATAATAAGCATGATATCTTCAAAGACGAAGAAGACTTTAAGAAATATATCGACATCCTCTGGAAGTACAAAACAAGATATAAATATAAGCTGTACCACTACGTTTTAATGACGAACCATGTTCATTTGGTCATTGAAACCATGGAAGACGGGGGCGAACTTTCCCAGATCATGAAGGGAATCAACCTGTCCTATGCTCTGCATTATAAGAAGAAATATAGCCATACAGGTCATTTCTGGCAGGACCGGTTTAAGAGTATTATCATTGCAAAGGATGAGTACCTGCTGGCCTGCGGCAGTTATGTGGAGCTGAATCCTGTCCGGGCAGGTATGGTAAAAGACCCGAAGGATTACCCTTGGAGCAGCTATAAGGCCAATGCGTACGGGGAAAAAGACGATTTAATCGACAAACATATTATATTTGACAATCTTTCGACAGATGAAACAGCAAGAAAAGAATACCGTGCGTTCGTTCAGCAGATGCAGCGAAATCATGAATCGATGCGTGGGGAGATGGAGAAACGGACGATATACGGAGGCAGCGAATTTATCCGGCGATTGAACAAGCGTTACAAAATTGATGCCGTAATCAAGAAACGGGGGCGGCCGAAGAGAGAATCGTCGGAAAAGCCAATTAAATAGAACCGTCCCCATTTTACATTAAACATTGTCTTATTCTCGTCCTTTCGTGCTTTCGTGATAATCTTTTTCTCGTACCGTCTCCAAAAAAGATACAAAAATCACTTGAACTATCCCTAAAAAGAAGATAGTATGCCTGCTATGAAAAACATAATTTCTCAACTTATTGATGATTTCCATGAACGGAAATTGCCTGAACTGGTAACTCGAGATAAGGAATTTTCTGAGATAAAGGGCAAGGCAGATGTCGTCACAGGTATGAGGCGATCAGGTAAGACCTGGTTTTGTTATCAGAAAATAAAGGAACTGATTGTCTCGGGAACAAAAAAAGAGGAGATACTCTATCTTAACTTTGAAGACGATCGGCTGCTTGATTTTAACGTCCATAATTTCCAGGAAATTCTTGATGTCTACTTCGGGAAATATCCCGAACATCGCGACACCCGGTGTAAATTTTTCTTTGATGAGATACAGCGAATAGACCAATGGGAAATGTTCATAAGGCGCCTACTTGATACGGAAAATCTTCAAATCTTTATTACCGGTTCATCATCAAAGCTGCTTGGTTCCGAAATAGCCACCACCCTACGGGGACGTTCTCTGCCGATAGAAATATTTCCATTCAGTTTTGAAGAATTTTTGAAATTTCACGGGCTTTTTCCCGACAGACCAAAAACGTTTGGCGCGAACACTGCCTCCATATTACGCAAGGCCATAAACGATTATCTTGAAGTCGGAGGCTTCCCTGAAATACAGAAACTGGATCGCGATCTTCGAATTGAAGTATTACAGGGTTATATTGATTCTGTATTGTTAAAAGACATAGTTGAGCGCCATAAAGTCAGCAATATTCATGTGCTTAAACATCTTGTTCGTCATATTATGAATTCATCCGGGGGGCAATTCAGTGTTAACAAATTCTACAATACCATGAAAAGCATGTCGATCAAATGCACCAAGAACAGCTTGTACGCGTATCTTGATCATTTGACAGACGCTTTTCTATTTTACAAAGTTCCCATTCACAGTCGCTCTGAAAAATCAAGGCTGATTAATCCGGCTAAAATCTACACAATTGATACCGGCCTTTTAAATGCCATGACCTTTCGCAATTCATATAATTACGGCCCACTGCTGGAAACCATGGTATTTATGCATCTGCGTCGCTGGGGTTATGACGCGGAATATGTCAATACAAAAGACGGGCATGAAGCCGATTTCTTTGCGCGGCATAAGATTTCAGGCAAGGCGCAGCTGATTCAGGTATGCTGGGCTCTGTCGGACAAAAAAACCTTTGAAAGAGAACTCCGGGGATTGAAAAGCGCAATGGATGAACATTCACTCTCCACAGGCACGATAGTAACATGGGATGACGAAGCCATCATAGAGAATAAAATAAAAGTAATCCCCATCTGGAAATGGACCCTTGGGGTCTGAACTTGACACTTGGAGTTTTTTTGTATTTTCGTTTTTAATTAAACATCAAACATTCAAAATCAAACATTGTCTT
>JAFDAI010000092.1 GCA_019313905.1 Deltaproteobacteria bacterium
CCAGTTCAAGTGCCCCGCGCAGAGTAGGGATGACTTCCCCGGCCTCATAGTAAAAGAACGGCTTCCCGCCTATGAGAAGGACGGTATACTCGTCGGTTGTGCCTGTTTCGAACTTGCTGTCAGATAGTTGCCTGATGACGTCCCCGAAGATGGAGGCAAGTTCATCCACCAATTTGATTTTCTTGGATTTCCTAAGCTGGACTCTGGATCTTATCTTCAATTGACCACCCAAAGATGATATTATAACCAGTATAAGGTGACTGGACGGTTTTAAAGATTACGCGTATCTTTTTTGTTGAACACCGATTTTCGCCAGCCGTTTATGTTCCACCAAAAACATAACACTCTTTTCACCAAAACCTGACGGCCAGCACTGTTTTTCATAAAATGTAACGTATTTGTTTAGCTACTCAATTCCAATCAGTGTTCATTCTTCTTAAATCTTGACATTTTTCATTTATCCCTACCATCCCTCGTTTACCAACCGAAACCTTTATATATATTAATATATATTAAGATAAGTAATGAAACGCATCGAAATAAACACCGGTAAACTTCACCTAACAGATGGGGTAATAGGTTTCTTTCAGAAAACCGTCACCAAATTTGGCACCGGAGCAAAGATTGATTGTCCAAAAGAATATCTTAACAAAACAGTTTATGTGGTGGTGTGTGAAGATTGAATTCTGCCAATCATATTAAGGAACTTGAAGAAATTATTATCAAAACCATCGCTGAAAGAGATCAGGCTTTCGAAGAGATTCGTGAACTTAAACAAGAAAACGACGAGCTCAAAAAGAAGTTACTTTTTTACGAAAACCCACATACTCCGCCCTCTGTCACCACATTGAAAACGACAGATACGGAATCAAACATCGATTCTACTCCCAAAAAACGAGGTGCACCAAAAGGTCACCGAGGAGCAACGCGTCCAACGCCAGTACCTGATGTGACAAAGGATGTAATCGCTGGTCACTGTGAAAAATGTGGCAGTCCAAATCTGAAAGTGTTAGATAGCGTCGAGAAAACTGTAATTGAAGATGTGCTTCCACCACAAGAGATTAAGACGATCCAATATAACAAATGGAAAGTCGAATGCTTGCAGTGTGGCCATATATTCACATCTAAAGATTCAAACTGCCCGCAGAAAGGAAATTTTGGAATTAACATATTGGTTTATATCACAATGCTGAAATATCATCTGCGCGGCGTGTTGAGAAAGATGCAGGACTTTCTATTGTACAAGGATAATTTTGAAATCAGTGTCAAGGGAATCAACGATGTACTATTGAGAGTTGGAAATGCTTGCAAGAGTGAGTATGATTTGAAAGTTGAAAAGGTACGAAACGCTAAGTGGAGATACATAGACGAAACAGGTTTTAAGATAAACGGTCAAAAATGGTGGCTATGGATTTTCAGAACAAATGATGATGAAACATTAGTTGTCATACGAAAATCAAGGGGCAGGAAGGTCCTTGATGAAATACTTGGAACGGATCATCCTGGTCCCCATATTGTGGATGGATGGAGTGCCTACTGCAAAACATCTATTCTCCAACGATGCTGGTCCCACCTCCTCCGCGAGGTCAAGGCCTATAAAACGACATCAGAAGCTGGAAAACAGTTATCGAAAGAGATACATGATTGTTTCAAGGATTTGAGAAAGTTTCTTGATGAGGATCCTCCCATGGAAAAGAGAGTATCTCAAAAAGCGATATTTGA
Organism: Deltaproteobacteria bacterium; assembly: GCA_019313905.1. GTDB lineage: Bacteria > Desulfobacterota > Syntrophia > Syntrophales > UBA2210 > UBA2210. The sequence continues at coordinate 1,723 of JAFDAI010000092.1, forward strand.
GAAGAAACTGGAAGATATAGTCGATAAATTTGATGGTTTCAATGAGTTGGCGAAGCCTTTGACTTACATCAAAAATGGTCTTGGCCACTGGTATACATGTATGCTGTATCCGGGAATGGAACCAACAAATAACCTTGGTGAGCAAGCAATACGAGAACACGTCATTTTGCGAAAGATTATAGGATGTTTCCGTTCAGAGAATGGGGCAGAAAATTACCAGTATATTGCATCTTTATTGGCTGACTGGAGGTTGCAGGGCAAAAATGGGTTTGAAGAACTGGAGCAACTTCTCAGGCGAGAATTGTGTATGAGCTAAACGTACTATTATACCTTTCGGTTAGCCCGCCTACGAGGCAGGGCCGCTCCTTCGCAGATGCCCGAAATAGACATGTCCTTGTTCTGGATTCCGTGTCACTCCCTGCCCATGTGACTAAAATCAACCGCTCATAAAGCTGTCGCCCCTTCGGGGTTCGCTTCGCCGACAGCATTATGGCAGTTGATTTCTTAACGTCACTCAAATAGGCAGGGACGCGACCGACACGGATATACCGAAATAGACTTTATTCATTTCATTCAAATCGATAGCTACCGCTAACAAAGACATGTTTGGTTCGCCCCCGGTTTCATTGTTCAGACTTATTTAACTTTGTATTCCTTATCGTTCTTTAACACCCAGTACACAATTCTCAGTAGTTTAGCCGCTGTAGCATTCACGGCTGAAGAATAGTGTTTTCCCCTCTCGATTTTATCATCATAATACTCCTTGAAGTTTTCATCCTTCTGTCTTGCCACATTTGCAGCCATAAACAAAGCACTCCGAAGTTGAGGTGAACCTCTCTTCGAAATATGTCCCGTTTTATTCTCGAACTTTCCAGACTGGTTTGTAATCGGATCAAGACCCGCAAAAGCAACCAATTTTTTAGCACTACTAAATTTATCTATACTACCTATTTCACCAAGTATCATCGCCCCTAAAATATTGCCAATACCCGGAATAGTTGTGATCTTTGAACCAATCGGCTTCATTAGTTTTCCAATCATCTTATCAAGTGCCTTAATCTGTCCATCATACAATTCAATTTCCGAAATAAGTGTTTTTATTTCAATACTGATAATTGAATCGATTTCAGGCACTTCCAACGTGTTTTCTGCATGGTTGTATATCTCTTCAACACGTGTCTTTGACATTTGAGATCGAGAAACTTGCTTGATCATTTCATAGATATCTCCAAACGGTTCTGCAGCTACTTTTGAGGGAACTGGATATTTCTTTAAAAGTGCAATTGATGTTTTCCCATAAACCGATTTCATCATTGATTGATATCCAGGCCAAACCGTATCGAGATTACGAACAAGCTGAATTTTACATTTAGTACGCTTCTCGATATTTCGTTGACGTACCCTGCATAATTCCCTTAATTGATATAACTTCAAATTGTCAATTGCAGTTGGGACAGGCTGTTCTTGATAACGCAGCATATCGGCAATAATGGCCGAATCTATCGAATCGGTCTTAGTCTTGCGAATCTTAATTTTCCGATAACCATTTGTTTGGATGGGATTGTACTGTTTTACGAGATGTCCGTCACGCTTAAGGGCAGAATACAATGGTAATGAATAGATTCCAGTTGCTTCCATGCCAAAAAATACAATATCATCTTCACGGTTGGATTTCAATTTGTTCACTGTTGTGTAGAGTTTGTCAAGATCTCTTTTATTGTTTCTGATCTGAAACTGTTTGAGCACGTTCCCGGTATTGTTTTTGATACAAATATCATGTTTGTCTTTCGATACGTCAATTCCAACATACATTATATTGTCATTCATTATTTCGGCCTCTTTAATTTTGAATTCGAATTTTAAGGCCGAGAGAGAAACACACCCCTGCTTCCACCCTTTTGCACAAGTTCGCGAGTTATATGTGGTACATATTTATTTATATGTCCAAAACGTACTAATTCGTGTTTTTAAAAGGATGAGAGGGTAACAGGTTTAGCTACGGGAACGTGATCCCAAACAAATTATTTGTTATCCCTCTCGGCCTACTTTTACAGTAGGCGACAAGATACATTTCTGTTGTTCTTGCAATAAGGGGTATATACGAACAAATACGTTTTTAATAATCTTCATCCATCGAAAGATTAATCCTTCTGAGCACATCTGCGATAAGTTTCTGAACATCGGTTGCATGTTCTTCTGAAACCTCGCTGCCC
>JAFDAI010000093.1 GCA_019313905.1 Deltaproteobacteria bacterium
CCTGGTTGTTATGTTTCTTGTCTGCACCGGCTACGTCCACGCTCAGAGAACGGACATTCAAGGAAAGTCCCGCTTGCTTGGCATGATTTTCAAACTGGAAAATCTTGAAGAAAGGGCTGCAACTGATATTCAACGATATGAAAGCAGAATAAAAAAATGCGGGGATACAATCAGGAAATGTCAAAATATAATAAATCTGGCTCAGGAAAAAGGTCATACACAGGCTGAAAAAGTTGCCAGCGATGCCTTGGCAAAGGCAATGAATGCCAAGAGGATAAATACGGATCTGAAGCATGCTGCGGAACTCAGGAAAAAGAGGGCGGGGATCGCAAAAGCAACGGTGAGCAAGCTGCTTAAAACCGATGTGTCCGCAAGGCCGGAGATAAAATCATTAATTACCGATTATTCTGGTGATGTTTATGTGTGGTCGAAAAAGCAAGGCAAGACTATAAAGTTAGGTGAAGACTCGGTTTTTTGTCTTAAGCCGGGCGAAGTGATACTGACGAACGGCAATAGCAGCGTTGAGATGCAATTCCTTGATGGCCGCGGAGCTTTGAAAATAGGAGAACATTCCAGATTAAGTGTAGAGGAAAATGAGTCAGGGTCGCAGACAATAAATATGATCAAGGGCAAAATCCATATTGCCGTCAATAAACTTGATGAATATCGAAAGATGTTTGAGGAAAAACTCAAATCATATAAAGAGCTGGAAAATCCGTCCACAGTCAAGGATGTGCTGATGCAGGAGATTGCAGAGGAATATGAGCAAAAAAAAGATCGCATGGAAAAAGTAAAAAGTGGGAAATATAATAGTTATGGATTTCTGGGCCCGCTTGGGTCGGCACCTTTAATTCGCACTCCAACTGCGGCTATGGCCATTCGCGGCACGAAAATCCTGATTTTTGAGGATGAAAAGGCAGGAACAGAGGTGATAGTTCTTGAGGGCGTTGTCGATGTGAAAGCAATAAAGGGGGGCGAATCCACATCGGTTGATGCCGGATACAGGATACGGGCGTCAAAAGACGGCGTCATCTCCAAGCCAGAGAAGATCGACCTGATGAAAATAGAAAAGTGGTGGGAAAAATGAAGAAATTAGATGTTTTTCTGCTTATTACGATAGCGTTTTTTTATTTTAGCGGAACTGCATATGCGAAATGCCAAATCCAGTATACGGGTAAAGCGACCAAAATGTTCGGAAGTGCCCCGAGGGGCAATTTTGCCACAAAGGAGCAGTGTCTGGACTACTGGAGATCGCAACCTGCTTTTGAAAGGGCAAATTCCCATTGCAGATGTTCTGCGGGGGGTAGTTCCGGAAGCTCTGGAAACTTTCAGCAGCAAATATTCCAGGGACTTATGGACAGTTTCATGCAGGGATTCAATCAGGGCATGTCAAACCCACCTTCAGGGCCATCTCCTCAACAAAAAGCTCTATTAGAACAGCAAAAAAAAACAGCGGCAGGAAGCATACCGGGTAAAGGTACAGGAACAGATAGAAAGATTCCAGCAGAAGTATAACGAGATGGCGGCAGCGGAATTCGAGAAAAACAAGGACAGTCTCCTCTCGGATTTCAAGTCAAGATACGCGGCGACTATCGGGAAAAAAGAAACCATCAAAGCGATACAGGAATTAAACTGCAGCGCCTACTGGGGAGTGGAAGCCGCAGGGATGGCTCTGGATGGCAAGGACAAATTCGCGCAAGCGTATAGTGAGTATTCCGCCCGTGCAAAAACAGACGATTCCCTTTTAGGGGAATGCCCGGAAATACGGGTTGAAATACCGCCGGTAGGCGCTCCCCAGCCGGCAACCTTTCAGAAAGACTTCTACCAGTTCATCGTGGAAAAAGCAGACGATTTGCTGCCGGTCATACATGATTTGAAGGAGCAGAAAAAGAAATTCGCGGGCATTATTGGAGCGAAGAAAAAGGAGATCAAAATCCTTGAAAAAAACCGCGATTCTATACGTAAGGAGAAGGACAGTAATGATATGGATAGTCTGTTGAATGATGCGTATAAGGTATTGAATGAAGCAATGGAAGAAGACGAAAAGGCTGAAGCAGGATTAAAAGAGGCTGAAAAGAAACTGGCTGCCCTTAAGGAAATGCGAGGGTTTTATGATTTAGCAAATGCAGACGAAGGGAAAGTGAAAAATGAATAGAAAATTACTTGGTGTATTTATTATGCTGCTCATTTGTGCCAGTGTTGCCTGGGCACAAGCAGAAATGCCGGAAGAGGCAAAAAAACATTTGGTCAAGGGCATAGAGGCTATGGAGATGGCACAGTCGCCGGATGATTTTGAACAGGCTGTAAGAGAATTTGAAGATGCGGCCCGGCTTGCGCCGGATTCTCCTGATGTTCATTATTACCTTGGCAAAACCCTGTCACTGGTAAAAGGCCAGGCAGGAAGGGCAATCAAAGAACTCGAACGATATCTCGAACTCGCACCGGGCGCCCCTGATGCGCAAAAGGTAAGGGGCGAAATGGCCGGACTCGAAGAACTCAAGAACGCAAGAAGGAAATCGGGCTCTCTCGGGTTCCTTCCGGTTGCCCTTCCGGACGGGGTTTACGTTAAATATGTTTATCCTGGAGCTCGCCTCATAGACCACCGGCTAAAGAGAGGGGTAAAAGGTATTGGAACCGCCGGGATGAGCCTGAAGGATTTCCTGAATCACATGGACGGTGAGCCCGGTTCATCGTTGGAGCTCGATATCATAAAAGCTGGGGAACAGCAACACATCAAGAAAAAAAGGAATGCCCGGAAGTTGATGAAAGGCTTCCGTGAACTTGGAGAGGAGTATTTTGACGATATAATTTCAGAGTCGACAAAGCCTATTGTTGTAGTCTTTTGGTCGCCGTGGTGTAAGCCATGTGAAACTCTTAGCCGCATGATGGTTAGAGTGAGTGTCAGTTACAAGCGCCTCAACGAGGTAGTTTTGTTGAGTGCCTCTGTTGATGAACACCCGGACCTGGTTGACAGGTATAAAATAGAGAGCCTTCCTACGACATTATTCTTTAAACAGGGACATGTTGCTGACAGGCTTGAGGGCGGCACTAATCAAGAATTTTCAACAAAGTTATCGGGTTTTGTAAAAAATTATGAGGCATATTAACGTGCCTCAAAAAAGACGGTCTTATATCCAATGATAAATATCGAAAAAAGCGGGCACGATGAAAGCGCAGGGAAGATACAGGGAAGCCCTGACTGAGCTTGGACATGCCTTGAAAATAGCCGACGCCAGGACATCGGAAGAGATATGCGGGTCGATATACCGCATAATGAGCCTGGACCCGCGGCTGTGCTTCCCGAAGAGGCAAGGAAATATGTCCTGAGGGGTGATGTCCTGACCGAGGAGGGAACGTTCGAGGAGGCCGTCAAAGAGTACCTTCAGGCCGTGCAGGCTGCCCCTTACATCGCCAAACTCTATTTTAACACCGCCATGATCTACGGGGAGTTGAAAAAATATCCCCAGGCGATCCGCAACATGAATACCTATCTCAACCTTGCGCCCGAATCTCCCAATGCCAGAGCGTCAAAGGACCAGATATATAAATGGGAGTTCAAGATGGAGAAGGAGAAATAAGAATGAAGATAAAGTTGAGGAGTACCATGTCAAAACTAAAAATCCTTCTAATCATTGTTCTTACTGTGTCAGGTTGTGCAACAGTGGATCTGCAGCCTCGGAAGGATGCTTATCATTATTATAGTAAGGGACTCGCTTATGATAGAGCGGGAGAGTATGATGCGGCTATTGAGCAATACAAGATGGCGATTAAGGTGGAACCGAATGACCCGGCTCATAATATTGATTGGACCGAAAGCTCATACTTTCAGCTTGCCCTCACTTACATGAGCAAAGGTCAATGTAAAGATGCTGTTTTCTATTATCAAAAAGTAATGGCAACGACAACTCCCAACTCACACAACTCAAGACTTTTGGCTCAGTGCTATAATGAACTCAATCAATATAATAATGCTGTTTTCTGTTATCAAAATGTAATAGCAAGTGGAGACGGCAACACACACACTTTTAGACTTTTGGCTCAGTCCTACAATAAACTCAATCAATATAATAATGCGATAAAAGCCGGCAAAAGAGCAATAGAACTGGATTTTAGCAATGATTATGCTCATTTTGAGTTAGCTTACGCGTTTTTTAAAACCAAACAATACAAAAATGCAGTTAAGGCTTATAAAAAGGCGATAGAATTAGACCCTAAAGTTCCTAACTATTATAGCCGTTGGGGAGCATTATTGGGCAACAGCGGGGATTATGCAGGGGCTGCAGAACAATACGAAAAAGCTGTGTCTCTGGAACCAAACAACTTGAAGTATCGCTCAGGTGTTTATCTCGCTTACTACGAGCAAGGTAGATACAACGATGCCCTTGATGCCGTTGATAAAACCGTTCCCCTGATGAGCTTTGCAGGGATTGGGGCAGACCTTCAAATTGAAGAAAATTATCCTGTAGTAACGACGGTATTTGACCCATCCCCCGCAAAAAAGGCGGGCATAAAGGCAGGGGACAAAATCATTAAGGTTGATGGAAAAACCATAAAAGGGTGGAAACTCAATGATGTAATTTCAGACATAAAGGGTCAGGAAGGGACAAGTGTGGTATTTTTGATTGAGCGGAAAGATACCCAAAAACCCCTTGAGATTGCTGTTATAAGAGAAAATATAATTCAGGAGGAGGCATCACCAGTCTTCGGCATTAGAAGCCTCATCTTTAGATATATAGGGAAAAAACAGGAATCCCTCAAAGACGCGAAACAGGCTTATTTTCTTGACTCATCTGGTAAATGGGCACAGGTCGCGCTCGGCGCGGCCTACCTTGACCAGGGGCAATATGATGAAGCCGTAAAACTGCTATCGCAGGTGAAGAAAAGCACCCATGCTCGTATCCTTGAAGCCACGGCCTATGCTAAAAAGGGTGATTTCAAAAAGGCAATCGACATTTACTCAGCCATCCCAGAGGGTAAACCTTCTCCTAAGAGCATCCCCACCTGGAGCGACAGGGCTGCTCTGCTTGATACATTGGAGCCCTTCATTGCCTCAAAAATAGAAACTGCCGGCAAACTGAAGACGCAGGGAAGATACAAAGAAGCCCTTATCGAACTTGGCTATGCCCTGAAGATTGCCGACGATACGACATCAAAAGAGATATGCGGGTCGATATACCGGATAATGAGTCTGGACCCGCGGCTTTCCGGGCTTCCCGAAGAAGCGATAAAATACACACTGAGGGGTGATGTCCTGACCGAGGAGGGGAAGTTCGGTGAGGCCGTCAAAGAGTACCTTCAGGCCGTGCAGGCTGCTCCGTATATCGCCAAGCTCTATTTTAACACCGCAGTGATATATGGAGAACTGAAAAGGCATCCCCAGGCGATCCGCAACATGAAGACCTATCTCCTTCTTGCACCTGAAGCCCCAAACGCCAGGGCCGCAAAGAACCAGATTTATAAGTGGGAGTTCGCAATGGAGAAGGAAAAATAAGAATGAAGATGAAATGGGGGGGGTGCCATGACAAAATTAAAAGTTCTTTTAATGGTTGTTTTTATTGTGTCAGGTTGTGCAACTGATATATGTGCTCAAACTTATCGGGATAGCGGAATAGCTTATTTTAAGAAGGGAGAATATGATGCGGCGATTGAGCAATTCAAGAAACAGATTGAAGTGGAACGGCCGGATAACGCGGATAACTATAACTGGATGGGATGCGCATACCTGGAAAAAAAACAATATGAAGATGCTGTTTCCTATCTTCAAAAAGCAATAGCAATGGGTGCGACTAATCCATGGACTTTTACAGATTTAGCTAGATGCTACAATGGACTCAACCAATATAATGATGCGATAAAAGCTTGCATAATGGCAACGACAGTGCCAATAAAACTTGATTTTAGATACGATGCAACTCATTTTGAGTTAGCTTATGCGCTCTTTAAAACCAAACAATATAAAAATGCAGTTAAGGCTTATAAAAAGGCGATAGAATTAGACCCTAAAGATCCTAAGTATTATAGCCGTTGGGGAGCATTATTGGGCAATAGTGGGGACTATGCCGGGGCTGCAGAACAATTCGAAAAGGCGGTTTCACTGAAACCGAATAACATAAAATATCTCTCAAGACTTTCCAGTGCTTACTATAGGCAAGGTAAATATGATGAAGCTCTTGATGCTGTCAACAAGGCCATTGGTCCATCTACTTCTTCAGCCATTGGCTACAGAAGCCTCATTCAGCGACACAGGGGTGAAATGGATGGAGCCCTGAAAGACGCAAAACAGGCTTATTCGCTTGATTCATCCGATACATTGGCACAGCTTGCCCTTGGCGCAGCCTACCTTGATCAGGGACGGTATGACGAAGCCGTACAACTCCTCTCGCAGGTGAAGGAAAGCACCACTTCCAGGGTCCTCGAAGCCACGGCCTATGCAAAAAAGGGTGGTTTCAAAAAGGCAATCGACATTTACTCAGCCATTCTGGAAGAGAAACTCTCTCCTGAAAATGTCCCTCTCTGGAGTGACAGGACCGCATTATTGGAGTCATTGACGCCCTTCATTTCCTCAAAAATAGAAACTGCCGACAGGCTGAAGGCACAGGGGAGATACAAAGAAGCCCTCAAGGAACTTGGTGAGGCATTGAAGGTTGCCGACGATAAGACATCAAAGAAGATATGCGGATCGATATACAGGGTAATGAGTCTGGACCCGCGACTGTCCGTGCTTCCCGAAGAGGCTCGAAAATACGCACTGAGGGGCGATGTCCTGACCGAGGAGGGAAAGTTCGAGGAGGCCGTCAAAGAGTACCTTCAGGCCGTGCAGGCGGCCCCTTACATCGCCAAACTCTATTTTAACACCGCCATGATCTACGGGGAGTTGAAAGAATATCTCCAGGCGATCCGCAACATGAAGACCTATCTCAACCTTGCGCCCGAATCTCCCAATGCCAGAGCGTCAAAGGACCAGATATATAAATGGGAGTTCAAGATGGAGAAGGGAGGCTAACGGAGGCACGTAATGAGAAAATCCACAAGCATCGTTACAACGTTGGTTATTATGCTCCTTGTTTGTACCGGCAACGCCCATGCGCAGACAACAGACCTGGAAAGGGGGAAATGGCTC
>JAFDAI010000094.1 GCA_019313905.1 Deltaproteobacteria bacterium
CTGCGCCCGTTGAAGCGCCAGGGTTATTAAACAAACCTTCACCATTGGAGGGCTTGATATAATGGTTGATTTTGGAAGATTTGCAACAGGCTTTGTTGGCGGGGCTGCTTCAGGGGCACTTGAATATGATAAACAAATCAAAGAAGAGCAGATTGTGCAAAGACGAGATAGTGCATTGCAGAAAAAGGCAATGGCGTTGGCCAAGTATGGATCTAAACTATCCACAGAACAGAGTCAGGCTTTGATTGAATCACGAGCTGGCGTAGCTAAAGAAGTTTTGGGTGAACAAAGAGGGTATGAGGAAGAAGTTCTAAAGAAAGAACGTACTTACCAAGAAGGCCAAGATGTGGAGAAACATAAGAGAGCTATAGAAATTGTTAGGGAGAAGGCCAAAGGAACTGCTGGAAAACTTGAAAAGGCGATTACAGCAACTCCAAAAGTATTGGAGGACACAATTAAAACACTTCGTGGAGAATCCATGGAAAATGAGGATCTTTCATATGAAGAGCTAAAAGAAAAGGCACTGCATCGTATGGTAGCCGGAAAGACAGGCAAAGTAAAAAAGGATTTAGAAAAAGATAGGGAAACCGAAAATATTATAGCAAGAGGTATCAAGGAGGTCATGACCACAAAAAAAGCCAAAAAAAATTATGGAAGACCTGAGATAGATATTAGCAAACGTGTCGAATCTTTGTACGGACGGCCGCATCCAGAATCAGAACTTAGGGAAAAAGTTAGGATTACGCACCCAGAAGTCGCCCCAGAAAAATCTCCAGGAGCTTTTGATAAAAACATAAATCTCATATACCAAAGGTAGCGACATGCCTTACGACTATGATTTTACAGATCCTGTAGTGAGAAAGATTTTTGCTGAGACCACAAGGGATGTTTATGGTGTGGAAGATGTGTTCCCCGCCGAATATGATTTCAATGATCCGGAAGTGGCTCGTGTTTTCAACGAAACTGTGTATGATTATTTCGAAGGTTTAGAAGCTCCTGAACCGAAGGAAGCCGAAGGAGCTATCGGGGCAGTTATAGGTGGTACAAAACAGGCTTTAAGTAGTATAAGAACTACATTCGAAGTTATATCAGGTGATGAAGAAGGTGCCAGAGCTCTGACCGAAATGGCAGCAGCCATCCCAAAGACAGAAGACCAAGAAGCGTTCATGCTATCACTCCAACGAAGGAAAGAATTGTCAGGAGATGAGTCTGTATGGCAAGGCGTGAAGAATGTCATAGGCGCAGCAGCAGACGAACCTGTAGGCGCTTATCATGAAATGCTTGCTCAGCTCCCGAACTCTGCCGTTGTCATGGGAAGCATGGGAGCTGGTGCTAAATTAGGTGGAGTAGTCGGCAGCGCTGTCGGCCCAGGCGGGGCTGTTATAGGAGCTTTCACTGGTGGCATAATGGGATTGATGTTTGGAAACACGGTAGTTGAAACTGGAGGCATTGCCCAAGAACAGATAAGAGAAGGTGAGTACGAAAGAAGTGATATACTTCAGAAAGGTATAACCAAAGGGGCTGTTATAACAGGCTTAGATGTCGCTACCATAGGGGCGACAAAATGGTTATTCGGAGCCGCTGCAAAAGCATCGAATAAGGCTGTCGTATCTGTGCTTAGAAAATATAAAATAAACCCAGCTGATGATGTGGCAATCGCGTCTGCTATCAGAACAGAACCTACCATACTCAAAGAGATGAGGGAAGCAAGTGCTAGGGCCATTGCCGATAATACTCCAAAAGGATTTAAAAGTGTTGGATTGCATAGCACCGCCATGGCTTTGGATATGGTAGGAGAGGGAACCGGTGAATACGCAGGATCTGTAGCGGCGGGCGTAGATGCAAGTCTTACGGACGCTGTTATGGAATCTTTAATGAGTATTCCACAAAGTGCTGGGACAGTTGTTGTCGGAAAATCTCTCGCTAAATCCCGCGACCTTTTGGGTCTTGAAATGATAAGCGAAGAAGAGCCGACCGTAGAGGAAGACGATACAATAGAAAATCTCAAAGCAGATCTTGAAAAAGGGGATCTAACACTCAATGATATCTCCGAATTTACAAAAGAACTCGCAGCTGAAGAACCTGAACGAGCTACCGCGATAGAGAAAGAATTCTTTCCGGAAAAATTTGAAAAAGGTGAAAGAGTAACAACCTTTGAAGAAGACGAAGCTGCTGAGATGGAAGCTGATATTCTCCAACAGCGTACCAAGCAGGAACTTTTGGACAGGGCTAAACATGTTGATGCTGAGAGACTTTTAAAATCGACTGAGATTCAAAGAGAAGCACAGAGGACCAGAGAGCTGCGACAAAAAGATATTAGAGCGGCAGAAGCTGCTGAAGCTGTTGAAGCAAGAGTTGGAAAAGTCAGCAAGTATCAAGAAGAAATCAAAAAAACCGCCAAGAAAAAAAGACTTGAAACCCGCAGACAGGAAATTGAAAAAAAGCGTGTAGCAAGAATGGAAAGAGAGGCAACTGCTTTAGAAGAAAGAAAAGAAAAAATTAAAAAACCTCTCATCGCTAAACAGATAAAATATCCAAGATACGGAGATGTTCCTCCTATTAAAAAACCTCCCCCTTTGACGCTTGCTGAAAAATCTAAACGTAAAAGATTTTTTGAAGCGGAAGCAAAGAGACTTGGTATAGCGGAGAAGCCTCTCGTTCCAGCAAAAAAACAAGTGATAGAAAAAGAAGCTCCTAGAATAGGGAGAACTGTATCCGCTCTGAGAGCAAAGAAAGAAGATATAAAGAAGCCGATCGCAAAAAGATCCGATGTGGAAGCAGATAATGACAGAATAAATAAAAAATATAGTTCTATTATAGACATGCCTGAGAGTGATTTAAAACACGGTGTGTATCGAAATATTATGAAAGGAGTAGCAAAACCCGCCACACTGCTTAAAATGATCGAAAAGTCGAGCGATAAAGATAAAACTATTAAGAGTATTCGTGCAGCCGTTGCGGATATGCTCGGAGATCTAAAAGAAACATACCGATATGAAAGTTTTGAAGAAGGGAAAGCCATAGAAAAGTATCTTGATTCTGTATTAGCTGTAACAGGAAAAGACATGGTATATGAGGCACCTGGTAAAAAGTTCACAGAAGCAAGCAGTGCTAAAATAGATAAAAAATATGATTTTATATCTAACCTTCCAGAAAGCGATTTAGAGCACGTTGTTTATCAAGATATAATAAAAGGCGTAGCCAAGCCTGAAACTTTGGTTAATATGATCGGGAAGGCACCAGACAAAGCCAAGATGGTGAAGAATATTCGTGCAGCCGTTGCGGATATGCTCGGAGATCTAAAAGAAACATACCGATATGAGAGTTTTGAAGAAGGGAAAGCTATTGAAACTTATATAGACTCCATACTAAAAGCGATAGAAAAAGCTGAAGTAACTCCAAGAGGTATCCCTGGAAGCTTAAAATTTTCAAAACAATTGGCGAGTCAAGTCAACAGAGAAACGCCGGGACACGATATTAAATTTGAGAGCCGCCAGGATGTAAAAGATAAAAAACCTATTAATACTTACACACCTCAAAGTGGACCGGCTAAAGGATTCCCTTTCCATACTGAAAAAATCGATGCTGCGTCTATAAAAAAGGAGTTGATCGGTCATGTAAAGTCTGTCGTTGTCAATGAGATAAAAAATATACTTGGAGACAAGGCTGTGAAAAATTTAATCACATCCGGAAAGATAAAGATTCTCCAAAATGAGAAAGATATCCAAGCTTTTATCAATATAAAATCAGTGGATGTCACTGGTACACGCGGCGTGTACGATCCAAGTACGGATACATCTTACCTTATTGCCAGCAACTTAAAAAAAGGCGAAGTGTGGGGTGTGCTTAAGCATGAACTTGGAGTTCACGCAGGGACCGCGAAACTTCTCGGAGCTAAAAGATATAAGAACCTGATGGACACAGTTGATCGACTATTCTCAGAAGGAGATCCGGCTATAGTGGCAGCACGTAGAAGAGTGCCTGCTGATACCCATATAAGCATGATGGCTGAAGAAACATTAGCGTATTTCATAGAAAATACCGCCAATGAAAAACATTCTTTATACCAGAGGGTGATCTCTGCTGTAAAAGCCTGGGCGTTTAAAGCGGGCATCCTTAAAAGCTTAAATACCAAAGATATAATCACTTTAGTCAACAGTGGTATAAGAAGAGAAGTTTTGACGGCTGGGAGAGATGTAGCAGCCAAAAAAACTATGGACACTCTATCTGAAAAAGCCGAGACCAAAGGAATGAAAGTCAGTAGAGGTATTACTGAAACATCCATAGATCCTGTATCTGGTACAGTTAAACTTGCAACATTGACATCTAAAGACTCAAAGGATATCATCAAACAGATTGTCAAAATAAATAAAAAGTGGCGCGACGCTATGGTAAAAGCTACTTTGGAAGATGGATCAGTTGTTGAAGTTCGGGCTGGTACGGCAGCAGATGTCATAAACTCAAGACTGGAGAAAGCAAGAAAGTTTGCGAAGTGCGTAGGATGAGACTTAAAAAAAGTGACATAAGAAAGAAAGAAAAAGTCGAAACAGTTACACCTGCTATCGCTGAAGTAGATCAGAAAGATTATACAGATCTTTTTGATAAACAATTAAACGCTTTTGAAAAGTTGAAAGAGACTATAAAAACAGCTTGCTCAAAAATACCAGAAAGGAAAAAATATGCTGCATATAATTTTGTAATTAAAAGAAACAGTAAAGGGTTGATAGAAAACATAACAGCTACGCCTTTGGAATTACCATAGAAATAAAGAATTTTCGGATAAGATTAAACATGAAATGCAGTTGGCTGCAGTTGCTGTTATGTCTGAAGCTGCTGAAACAACTAACCATGCCGAAAGAGTGGTCTATGCGAAAAATGTGCTTAACGGTTCTGCATCTATTTCTGAAGTTGCAATCGGTGTACTTACAAACGCTACGATTAAAGTACATCTTGCTGCACTTACAGATTATACAGATGACCTTGCTTTCGTAGTCCAATCAATGTTTAATGCATTTGCGGGAGTGAGTTTATAATGGTTACTCAATTTATATATTCAGCATTATCTGAAACGGATTACGAGACAACAGACTTAGACGCCTTGGCGGATGATGGAGTTATCCTTGGTGCAGCTATCAATAATAGTTCTAACCGTGATATGATGTTGAAAGTTCAGATTCAACTTGCAAGTGTGGATCTCAGTGCGCAAACAAGTCCAGGGGTTATCATCCGGCTTATTGAATCGTTACTTTAAACTTGCTATTGTTAACAAAACTGGTGCAGCTTTTGCTGCTACTGGAAATGTCTTTTCTTATGCTCCATATACCCCAGAGACTGATAGCTGATGTATCAAGGTGGCACATTTCATAGGCGACTTTGGCAGAATAAGCCTAAACAGTATGGACCTCGGAGTTTTGTTCATAATTCTTTGATGGAAAATGCTGAGCGGATGGGGACCAAGTCTGCTGATATTGCATTTGCTTTGCCTTTTTGGGGGTCTGGAGATCAATATAATTACGGTATCGTTAATCAATTCGGTACTAATTTAGGAGCCCCTTTTCAAAGAAACACAATAAAAACCGCCCAGAATCAAATAATTGATTTTAATACTTCTTTCGATTTTTTAGGCGCTTCGTATACTTTTCTATGTGGTATACAAAGAGTCAATCCTGGTGTGGGGTTTTTTGTTGGTCAATATTCACAAACTGAAGCCGCCTATGATTGTGGATTTTATCGGTCTCAATCCTCTGGATTGTATTATTATCCTATCTCTGGGGTTAATATAAGTTTTAGCACAGATACGCTTGCTCATGTTGTTTTAGGGGTTACGGCAGACGGCACAAATGTAAAGACGTTTACAGATGGGAGGTTTGCCAATACATTATCCGACGGTAGCGGTATCGGCAGTTCGTTAGACTGGAGATTCGGTGGTTCTTGGAATAATGAGAGTAATATAATAAATACGAGACACTTTTTTTTCCTCGCTTTTTCTGTGCCGTTATCTGATGATAAAATCGCACAATTATCCGACAACCCCTGGCAATTATGGCAGCCGCGGCGGCCTGTTTATTATTCTATATCAGCCGCGCCGACACTTTACACATTACCATCAAGAGTTTTAACCGGTCCTTTTGAGGGACCACTCGGAGGATGTTTATAAATGAGTGTTTCATATTTTGGAGATTTTGCAGAGGATGATACAATAATTATACCTTTTAATACCTTTTCTTCTGACGACCCAAGCGCATC
>JAFDAI010000169.1 GCA_019313905.1 Deltaproteobacteria bacterium
TTTTGGATGGAAGGAGCCCCTTGCTTTGTGCAAGGGGCTTGTTTTTTATGCATCAGGAAGTGTTTTTGTGGTTTCTTGTTTGGTCTGGGTTGACGGGTTCATCATGTGGTCGATGTCTTCCAGGTCTTCATTAGTCGGTGCTTCCTGATAATGTGCCGGTTCTTTGCCGATATAGAAGATTTTCCTTTTCTTTTTTGGTTTCATTCTGTGGCTTCCTTTCTTTTACCGGGTAAGGTTATTTGAATAGTCGATACAAAATCTTTTGACCGTTCCACGGGCTAATTTTCTTCGGTATGGAGCATTTGAATAGTCGATACAAAATCTTTTGACCGTTCCACGGGCTAATTTTCTTCGGTATGGAGCGTTTATAGAGTACCATATGGTTTGGTTCATGTTTAGGTCTTCAGGCGTGTTAAACGTAAATTCTGCGAGTTGTGCAAGGGTTGTCTTTATGATTAATCTCTCTCTTATGGTTCCCATGTTTTGTTCCTTTCTTTATTGGGCTATTTAACGGGTAATATGACTCCAGACAGTTCGCCATGTTTTGTGAATATTGCCATATCGTTTTTGATGTGTGTTTGAACGGTATTCTGCGTTTATCTGCATTTTTTTCCCTTCATCGTATATAGACACAAGAGGGGAGCTATATTTCTTGGAATCATACGTTTCTTTTCCGATTGTCGCTGGGGGTAAGCTACCTGCGTTTTTCTTCCAGCTATTCAGGTGTATCCGCGCCTTTTCATTAATTGCACATAAAGGTCGTCGGGTTTTTGGACAAGGTGCTTTGACTACGTATAAACCATTACTCCAATATCCATCTATGTACCATCCTGCGTGATCAGTGCTTGGCATGGTCTCTGGTAATTTTGTTACTTTTCTGGGTTGATATGGTATGCTGTAAGTTCCTTCAAACCCTATTATCCGCTTGCCCGTTGCCCGCGTTGGAGACGGGCGTTTTCTGTACCTGGGGGCGTAGGGTCTTCGGTGTTTGTATTTTGCGAGTACCGATGGGTCATCAATGATCAGAGCGTTGCCTATAGAAATTTTAGGATGGTTGTGGTATTCAGTCCATAAAGCAGCCCGTTGTGCTTCTATATCTGCTGTGGGTAGGCCAAGGCGCTTGTTTTTTTGGATCATCCAATACAACTTGTTGTCTAATTTTGCGTTAAATTTATAGCCCATGGTCTTATCCTTTCTTTGGTTTGAGTATTGTTTTCAAGGCGGTGTTGATGTGTGTGTCGTTGGCATATTTATAAATATCTTTGATGACGGTGGATCTTGTGGTGGCTACAGCTGCATAAAGGATATCGAAACGAAACCGAGTATCTGACATTTTTTTACTTTTGTACAGGGCGCGAGTTGTATCTATATCAAAACTACTGGCAGCAAAGAATTCTTCAATGATTTTTTTCATTGTTTTAAGGTCTTCTTTTGTAACTTTCATGATTTTATCCTTTCTTTTTGGTAAGGCCCGGTTCTAATCAATTCATCTTTTGTATATTTTTTTAGCTCTTGTTCGTTCATATTTAAAATTTCTATGTAATCTTTTTTGTATAATTCTTCCATGTTCTATTTCCTTGTTTGTGCCCGGCTTTTACGCCAGGCCGTTTGTGGGTTAAGATTTGATAGCTACCATACCGTTAACATATGCAAGCATTCGATAATAAAGATCTTTTTTCGGGATATGTCCACAATTAAGAACGTCGACCACAGCGCCTCCTTTGTTTGTGTGTTTATTCTTCCCATGATTTTATCCTTTCTTTTTAGTAAGGCCCGGCTTTTACGCCAGGCCGTTTGTGGGCTAACTCATTAAACCGGTTTGTTTCATTGATGTGTAGCTTGTGCCACCTATAACAATATGATCAAACAATTTGATACTCATCAATTCACAGCACTGGTCTATACGTTTTGTGATTGATATATCTTCTTTCGATGGTTCCGGGTCATTGGATGGGTGATTGTGAACAAGCACTAAACTACATGCATCTACTTCTAAGCAAGCCTTTATAATTTCGCGGGGATACACTGCACACGAAGTTAATGAGCCGGTGAACATCCGTCTTATCTCTATAACTGTATTTTTTGCTGTTAAGAACACGCAGTAAAAATTTTCGACTCCAGGATGTTCAGCGATTAAGGGAGTTAATGCTTTGTGGATACTGTCTGGACTTGATAGTTTTTCACCTGTTATGGCTTCATTGACCATCTCGCACATCTTTCCTGATAGTAGCAGCTTTTTAAATTCTTTTTTGTTCATGGCTTTGTTCCTTTCTTTAAATGATTGATAAAAGTACATATAAAACAAGTGGCAAGGCTGCTATTGTAGCACCTGCTAATTTTACCAGCCTGTTAAAATCAGTGTCATATCTGCTCACACTAAATTTAATGGCATTTATTTCTTCCTTGGTAAGTGGTTTTCTTTTGTTCATGGCTTTGTTCCTTTCCTTTATAGGTTTGGTTAATATTTAGTTTTACAGTCGTAATTGG
>JAFDAI010000170.1 GCA_019313905.1 Deltaproteobacteria bacterium
GCCAGATCCCGGATGTCCCGTTGCAAATACGTCTGGACATAAGAACTGTAAAACAGGTCCCGGTCAACCGCCTCGTCAATGGCTATTGCCGGGAACGATCCTCTCCAAATACATTGATAAAGGGCTTTCAGCGAAAGTGTCTGCCGATCTTCAAGCCGGTTTTTGATAATGTTGTCTGTCGGCAGAAACGGTTTTGCTTCTTCTGATTTTCCGATCAATTCTCCGCGGGAAAGACCCAGCAGGCTTATAACACCAACCCGGCCGGCAAGAGATTCCGACACCCCCTTCATCAGATGACACTGCTGGGAACCGGTCAGCCAGAACATGCCCGGCGTACGCTTCCTGTCGACCTCGATCTTAATGAACGGCAACAGCTCGGGGGCATACTGGATTTCATCAATAAGCACAGGAGATTTAAAGCGTTGCAGGAACAATCCGGGGTCCTCTTTCGCCAGATTGCGAACCATCGGATCATCAAGAGTTACATACACCCTCTCTTCTCCGCTGACATGCTGAAGAAATGTCGTTTTACCAACCTGTCGGGGGCCGGTCAGCAGCAATACGGGAAACTGGCGGTCAGCTTTTTTAAAGAAACCCTCAAGGGTGCGGGGAAAGTAAACCATAAAAGTCTCCTTGTCGTCTACTTTTCAGCCACAATGCAATATAGACGATAACGGATTTTGTGTCAACCGAAAACAGCAGCCCTAAAATAGACACATTTCAGATCAAGTCCGTATCTACAAAACGGTTTTTGAGGAAGACCGGCTCAGTGCCCTCAACAGTATTAAATGAAATAAAAACAGCCATTGAAGCAGCCATAGCTGCGGATTAGGCGTAATCTGTTCCTCAAATCCCGTCCTCCGTCCTCCCGTCTCCGGTCTCCTGCCTTTTCTCCCAATAACGACAATAAGGCAAGCCTGACCCCCATCAAAAATAGCGGGCTGGGATCTGCATAATATTATCGGCCAGGAATTCAATTTTATCTGAGTTATTCACCAATATCCCTAAAGGGGCATTGCATTTGTATCCTTTAAAAAATTCTTCAATGCCGTCAGCGTTCCTTTTTTAATTTTATGGCCCAGTTTGATCTCAATTGGAATAACGCCAAAAGGGGCGTCTATAATAAGATCTATTTCTGATTTGTCCCTGGTTCTGTAAAAATGAAAATCGATTCCCGCGGTTAAGGTGCACTGAAACCCCCTTATAATTTCCTCAGCAACAAAAGATTCAAATGAAAAACCGGCCACCGGATGAATCAGCAAATTATCAAGGCTGATAAACTGAAACCCCCTTATAATTTCCTCAGCAACAAAAGATTCAAATGAAAAACCGGCCACCGGATGAATCAGCAAATTATCAAGGCTGTTAATTTTCAAGAGATGATGCAGTATCCCCTGGTCCCTGAAAAAACCCTTGGGCATCTTCTGCACCTTCTTTAATTTATTTTTTTCATAACTTCTCAGATTGCGCCATATAAATGTATTATGAATTATTTCCATATACTCTTTTGAGGTAACGGAGCTGACTTCCAATGCCCTCGCTATGTCTGACTGATTAATAATTCTGCCGGAGTGAAAGGACAGAGTCTGGATGAAAAGACGAAAATTATGAGGGTTAATCCCGGGGAAAAGGCGTTGAATATCTCTCCTGATGTAATCCGAAAAATATTCATCCATCCATAGACCGTAAAACTCCGGAGTATCACGGCCTTTTATCCTTGGCTCAGGGTAACCGCCTAACTGCCAGTGGTCATACATCTGCCTGACATCCAATTCTGACTTTAGATCTGAGATCCGGCCTGAATCCGGTTTGTCCTGAGAAAGCAGAGAGTAAATTTGAGGAAGAGGTTTGTCATAAAACTCCGCCGCCTTAAATGGCCAAAGTTCAATAGTTGCAATTCGCCCGGCCATACTTTCGGACAGGCCTTTAATTATATCAGGAGAACTTGATCCGGTAAGCAGAAACCTGCCGACAGCTTTTCTGTCCTGATCAATGACACCTCTCAATACTTTGAATAATTCCGGGTATTGCTGGGCCTCATCAATAATAGTTTGTTCACTTTGCCTGGCAAAAAAACCCAGGGGATCACTCGTTATCAGTTGATAGTCATCCGGTCTTTCCAGATCATAGTATTTCCAATCCGGACGGACATTTTCAACCAGTGTTGATTTTCCACATTGCCGTGAACCAATAATGGCAACAACCGGAAACATGCCCAAAAGCCGGTCTACCAATAATGGCAACAACCGGAAACATGCCCAAAAGCCGGTCTACCCTATGCTCGATCAATCTCCTTTTATACGTCATTTTTAAATGCTACCTTTAAAAACGATGGCTGTCAAGCAGAAACTACCCTTCGGTCTCCCTTCTCCCATCTTTAGTTTTTAGTTTTAGGTTTTGAGTTTTGGGTTGTTTTAACGATACTGGTTATAATTTTTACGATCGAACAAATTT
>JAFDAI010000054.1 GCA_019313905.1 Deltaproteobacteria bacterium
CTTGTGGTTTATTTCCGGGCGAGTTCATCTCGACCCGGCAGTTTACATGTAAACATTGTGAACCGCTTGGAGGTTTCCTTCAATCTTTTTTACTTATGCATTCAAACAGCGCCCATTATACATGAGGTGTCATGACTGAATGCAAGCATCCCAGGAATAGTCAGGATATCGATAGAGATATCGACAACCTTTCCCTGGGCCTTTCATCCCGGGGAGAGATGCAACCGCCGCAGAATACATGGAATCCGAAACATCGCCATGTCAAGAGTACCCGTATTATCTCATCTTTGATATTCCCTTTGGCAAGAAGCAGCGTGAGCACTCTGTGCCTGAATATGGCCTCCAGCTTTTTCAGTTCCAAGAGTAAAACGACACGGAACTTGCTGAAGACGAAATGCCGGTGAGGCCTCTTCTTGGGGACATCGCAGCATAGCCACTCCCCGAATTCCACAACCTTTTTCCGATGACATGAAGGATAGAAACGACAGCGCTTGCAGGAGATAACGATTTACCACGTTAAAGCGGCTTCGCCGTCTCAGGGGGCGGGAATACGGCACATCGGGATTTGCAAAACTATCAGGATTGATTAAAATAAAACAAAAAGGTATAAGTAATTTACACAAGGTATTTTCCGCTATAATGCCGTAAAATGGCATAGTGAAGCTTTTCAGAAAGGAGGGGACTATCATGAATATACTCTTTATGGGAACACCGGAATTTGCCATCCCTTCATTGAAGGCCCTTGTGGAAAATGGTTATAACGTTGTGGGAGCTGTCACGCAGCCGGACAAGCCAAAAGGCAGAGGGAGAAAATACATCGCGCCACCTGTGAAGACCTGCGCGCTGGAACTGGGGATACCTGTCTATCAACCTGTTCGCGTCTGGGATGAAGGCTTCTTGGATAGATTCAGAAAAATATCTCCCGACATGGTGGTGCTGGTCGCGTTCGGTCAGATACTTCCGAAGGAGCTTATTGATTTTCCCGAATTCGGCTGTCTCAATGTGCATCCCTCCCTGCTCCCGAAGTACAGGGGAGCCGCGCCCATCAGCTGGCCCATTATTAATGGAGACAGAAAGACAGGTGTTACCATAATGCTTATGGATGAGGGAGTAGATTCAGGAGATATCCTGTTGCAGGAGGAAACCGATATAGGCACCGATGAAACGTTCGACGATCTCCATGAAAAATTATCCGCAATGGGCGCGAGACTCCTGATCAGGTCTGTAGGGGAGGTGATGGCCGGCACGCTTGCCGGAACCCCGCAGGACGCTTCCCTCGCCACCTTCGCACCCCGTCTTACCCGCGAGACAGGATACATTAACTGGGATAACGAAGCGGAAAAGATCGTAAATCTCATCAGGGGACTTTCTTCTCATCCCGGGGCATATTCCTTTCTTGAGGACAAGAAACTGAAGATATACTACGCAGTACCGGGGAAAGAAAAATCTTCAGGGGAAAAGGTGCCGGGGGAAACAGGAATGTTGATGGAAACGGGACTGCAGGTGGCTACAAGGGACGGACATGTATATCTCAAAGACGTGCAACTTGAAGGCAAGAAAAGGATGTTTATCGAAGATTTTCTGAGAGGATATCGTCTCTTGCCGGGTGATACACTTGAATAGAAACAGCTTTGTAAAAGATCTTACCTGATGAAGAATACCCCACGCAATCTGTCTGTTCAGATTCTAAACAGAGTAGAGGAAGGACGGGCCTTTGCGCAGCCCCTTCTGGATGCATATCTTTCAAAAAATACCCTTGCCAATACACAGGACAGGGGGCTTTTGACTCAGCTTGTCTATGGAACTCTCCGTTTTAGAATCTGTCTGGATTGGATTATACGCGAGGTATACTCAGGTAACTTCGAAAGCATGGAGCCGGGAATACGAAATATCCTGAGAGTGGCGCTCTACCAGATAATGTTTACAGACAGGGTGCCGGCGTATGCCGCAACGGACGAAGCGGTCAAAATGACAAAGAAGATGTATCCCGGGCGTTCAAACCTGGTTAACGCAATCCTTCGTAACGCGGCAAGAAAGATGGATGCAATACAATATCCCCTCTTTGATGAAGATCCACTGCTTCACATCTCTGTAGTACATTCGCATCCATTATGGATTGTAAAAATGTGGGCGGAACAACTTGGCGTTGAAGATACGCTTGCGCTGTGCAAAAGCAATAATGAGATACCACCCTTTGCGATCAGGGCGAACAGCCTGAAAAGCACTCGCTCCAATCTGATCAGAATGCTCGAAAATTGTGACTGCGGCGCGGTACCCTCAAGATATTCACCCGATGGTATCGTGCTCTCCAACCTGCCTGCACCTGTCGGCCAAATGCCGCTGTATGAAGAGGGATATATGCAGATCCAAGACGAGGCGTCTCAGTTGATATCCCCCCTTTTAGATCCAAAACCGGGGGAAATGGTGCTGGATGTGTGTGCCGGCGCAGGCGTAAAAACGACTCACATGGCTGAATTGATGCAGAACAGTGGCAGGATAGTGGCAATGGATATAAACCGCAAAAAAATTGAAATATCACGGGTGCTGGCCCGCAGGCTGGGCGCGACAATCATCGAACCAATCGTCCACGATGCAACAAAGGACTCACAGAATGATCTTCGCGAAAAGTTCGACAGGGTTCTTGTTGATGTCCCCTGCTCCGGCATGGGAACATTGAGGAGAAATCCCGAAATCAAATGGAATGTCACGCCGGAAGACATGAAAAAATTCCCTCCTCTCCAGAAAGAGATACTGAATCACTCGGCCTCTTACCTGAAAAAAGGGGGAACCATGGTGTACGGTACCTGCACCATTTCATCCGCGGAAAATGAAGAGGTCGTGAGAGAATTTCTGTCCACCCATCCTGATTTTGAATATGCTCACCCAACCGCATTCGTTACCGATATGTTGGACAGGCATGGAATGTTCAGAACATTTCCCCACCTCCATGGAACGGATGGCTTCTTTGGAGTCGTATTAAAGAGGATGCGTTCGTAAAAAGTCAAATTTAGATGGCAAAGTAAAAAGCTTCAAATTCAAGGCGCGCAAATCATGGGGAATGCGGCGTACTTACCGTACGCCGCAGTGACGAAGGATGCAGCGGAACGCAGAAATTGGACTTTTTACAAAGCCATCAAAAAGGAAAGGAGAATAGTTATGACAAAGAATATACCTACCCGCGATGAGGCACTCGCACTTCTGCATGAGTATAACGAAAGCGACAGCCTGCGCAAGCATGCCTATTCGGTGGAAGGGGTTATGCGTTACTGCGCAAGGAAACATGGTGAAGATGAAGACAAATGGGGGATTATCGGCCTCGTTCATGATCTCGATTATGAACGTTTCCCGGATCAGCACTGCACCATGACAAGGAAGATCCTTGAAGAACATGGCTGGCCGGAGGAGTATATACGCGCTGTTGTATCCCATGGATGGGGAATATGCTCGGATGTAAAACCTGAGAGCGTCCTGGAAAAGACACTTTTCGCGATCGATGAAATGACAGGTCTCATCACCGCCAACGCCATGGTAAGGCCTTCCAGAAGTGTCATGGATATGAGCGTAAAATCGGTCAGGAAGAAATGGAAGACCCCTTCGTTCGCGGCCGGTGTGGACCGCTCAATCATCCAGAAGGGCGCTGAGATGCTCGGAGTTGAAGTAGGCGAACTTATTGAAGACACCATTAACGGCATGCGTGAAGTTGCCGATGAGATAGGGTTGAAGGAAGATTCTGTATAGGATGTCTGATCAGACAGTTAATTCATATTTCTTCTCTCTGCACCGCTGTAGGCCCCACCCATCCCCCTTATGGGGTCAATGCCTATGGTGATCCACTTTGCCTCGGAGTAACGATAGAATTGTTTTATCTTGTTTACACGCATAAGCTTGTCAAGCACCATACCGGCAATGTAATCGTATGAGTTATCTGAATACCTCACTCTGATATACGGTCTTGATTCCAGCATATTCCATCACCTCCTTGTTAACCGTTCACTCCCATAACATCTGCGTTTAACAAAGTTGATTTCAAGGCTTTCCTCTCACAAAAATCCTGTTCCTATCATATGTTATCTATACCACAAATTGCCGAATTTTTAAAGTATAGACTGCTATTTTCGAAAGCAACCGGTAAAAATCACGCCTTATCGGTTGAATACCACGGATTTATATACGAACGGGCATACTGGAAAACTCACTGGATAACACACCAATTGCAGGCATTACAGGCAGCAACAATCGGAAAAATAGATTGGCATGCAAATTGCTAAATATAATTTGTCTGAATAAACAGGAAAGGCGGATACAATGTCAGATAGAAAAACAGACTGCGGTTTTACGTTGATAGAACTTATGATAGTGATCGCCATCATCGGCATACTGGCAGCTATTGCCGTTCCACAGTTTGTTGCCTATAAAAACAGTGCATACAGGGCTGAATGCATATCGGTCGGAGAAAGCGCGTACAAGGCCGCGGTTCTTTATTTCCTTGATAATCCATGTAGCGCTTGAGCTCCGGCCACAATCGCCGGTCTGGAAGACTATGGCTTTAAACAATCAGACAACGTTGATGTCACTCTTACCGACCGTTCTCCCACACATTTGGCCATCAGATGTGAACACAAGATAGGAGGACAGGTAATAACATTTCACGCCGACGGATCTTTCACCTAATGCGGCAGGACCGCATTCCAGATGCACGGTTAACTCACACCCGCGCTACCCGAAATAGGTTGACTTTAAATCAAAAAAAATATAGCAGAGACTCTTTAAATATTCGGGAGGATGAATACGAGTGTTTCTGAAACAGCTGCAGGTAGGCCATATGGCGGTATTCGCCTATGTAGTGGGTGACAGAGAAAGTGGAGAAGGATTGGTTATCGACCCCGCCGCGGAGACTGACCGCATAATATCAGAGGCCGACAACAATGGCATAACCATTAAATATATCGTCAACACCCATGGACACGTTGATCATATCTCCGGCAACGCCGACATGAAGGACCGGACAGGAGCGGATATTATTATTCACAGGGATGACGCCGACATGCTTGTTTCTACCCCTTCCATGATACTCCGCATGTTCCGCGCCAAGCCCTCTCCCCCGGCGGATATTACCGTGCAGGATGGTGACATTATTACAGTTGGAAAAATCGGATTGAAAATCATACATACTCCCGGTCACTCACCAGGCGGCATGGCGCTCTATACACCAGGGTACGTCTTCACCGGCGATACCCTGTTTGTAGATGGCCTGGGGAGAACAGACCTTCCCGGTGGATCATGGAAGATCATACATGAATCGATCATGAACAAACTGCTGACCCTCCCTGATGACACCGTTGTACTACCGGGACACAACTACGGAAGGATGCCAACCTCCACCATAAAAAATGAAAGGGAAAACAACCCGTTTCTGAGATAAAAAGGAGATTTACCTGTGGATAATAATGCCTTGATAAAAACAAGCTTTGAAGGACTGAAACTCTTCAGCAGAGGAAAGGTAAGGGATGTATATGAAGTGGGGGACAACCTCCTTATCGTCGCAACGGACAGAATATCCGCCTTTGACGTCATTATGGCCGATCCTGTTCCTGAGAAGGGAAAGGTTCTAACACGCATGTCCACCTTCTGGTTCAACAGGATGGAAGACATTATAGCAAACCATTTGATCTCAACAGACGTTAATGAATTCCCCGAAGAATGCTCCGCCTATAAAGATATCCTGCAGGGAAGAAGCATGCTGGTCAAAAAAGCTGCCGCCCTGCCAGTGGAATGTATTGTACGGGGATATCTCAGCGGATCGGGATGGAAGGATTACTGCATGGAAGGAACCGTTTCAGGGGTGCGCCTTCCCGGAGGCCTGAAAGAATCTGCAAAGTTCCCGGATCCTATCTTCACACCCTCAACCAAGGCCGAGGAGGGACAGCATGATGCACCCATGACAAAGGGGGAAATGGAAAACCTGATCGGCCGCGATATGACGGGCAGAATCATCGACATTAGTATGAAAATTTACAACAGGGCGCTTAAGATTGCCGAAAAAGGAGGACTCATCATTGCCGATACCAAGATGGAATTTGGAACAGTCGATGGTGAATTGATATTGATAGATGAACTCCTGACGCCCGATTCATCAAGATTCTGGCCTGAAGATGATTTTGAGGAAGGCAGGCCCCAGAAGAGTTTTGACAAGCAATTCCTGAGAGACTATCTCATCTCAATAAAGTGGGACAAGAAACCTCCCATCCCCCAACTGCCAGAACACGTTATAGCCGAAACGATGGAAAAATACAAAGAGGCCCTCAAGCGTATCGTAGGATGAGATTTTTACAGGGCCAGCTTGCTTGACATGTTGGCAGACAGTCATTATTTTAGGTTCGCCGTTCGTATATTTAACGCTACGTTCTTACGAACAGCAAATCTACTTATCGAACAGGACTCCATAAAATAAAACATGAAGAATGACTATTATTCAATCCTTGGTGTGGACAGGACCGCTGTAAGTGAAGAAATAAAAGCATCTTACAGAAAAATGGCCTTGAAATACCACCCTGACAGGAATCCGGGAGACAAAGAGTCAGAAGAAAAATTCAAGGAAGCAGCCGAAGCTTACGAAATTCTGTCCAATCCGGAAAAGAGGGAACTCTACGACAGATATGGACATGAGGGGCTAAAGGGAACCGGTTTCCAGGGATTTTCAGGATTCGAGGATATCTTTTCGAGTTTTGGCGACATATTTGAGGATGTCTTCGGATTCGGCTCCAGCAGGGCAAGATCAAGAACAGCCGCCCGGCAGGGTTCCGATCTCCGCTATGATCTGAAGATCTCTTTCATAGACGCGGCATTCGGAACTTCTCCGGAAATAGAGATAGAAAGATTTGAAAAGTGCGGGGAATGCGGGGGCAGCGGCGCTGCGCCCGGAACACAACCGACAGTATGCCCAACTTGCCGTGGTGTGGGGCAGGTAACCAGGTCGAGCGGCTTTTTCAGCATCAGTTCTGCCTGTCCTCAATGTCACGGTGCAGGAAAAATAATAGAAAACCCCTGCAGGACCTGCCGAGGAACAGGCAAATTAAGGGTGAGAAAATCCATACAGCTTAAGATACCGCCGGGCGTGGAAACCGGTTCGCGTCTGAGACTTCGTGGTGAAGGTGAAGAGGGAGAATATGGTGGCCCCAGGGGAGATCTTTATGTTTTTATCTACATAGAGCCTCATGATATCTTTGGAAGGGATGGAAGCGACATAGTATGCGGCATATCCATCCCCATGAGCATGGCTGTGCTCGGCGGAAATATCGAGGTCCCCACTCTGGAAGGCAAAGAACGAATGAAAATATCCAAAAATACCCCCCACGGCAAGGTATTCAAACTCAGAGGCAAGGGGATCCCGCATCTCAGAGGATTCGGAAGAGGAGATCAACTTGTTCAGGTCACAGTAGAGATACCGACAGGCCTGAGCAGGAAAGAGGAAAAGCTGCTCAAAGAATTTGCAAAACTGCGTGGTGAACTATAGGGGTAGTATTTACCATCTGATTAAAAGGCCTTGATTTTAGATAGACTAAAAAGGCGAATCTGTTTAAATCTGCAGGAGCACGGGAGTAAACAATGTACAACGCAAGCGACTTGAGAAAAAACCTGAAGATCCAGATCGACGGTGATCCCTACGTAATAGTTGAGTTCACATTTTCAAAACCGGGCAAGGGACAATCCCTCTATCGCTGTAAACTCAAGAATATGATCAATGGAACCCAGTTCGAACGTACCTTTCGTTCCGTGGACACTTTCGAACCCGCCAATCTCCGAGAGAAAAAGATGCAGTACCTCTACGAGGAAGATAACCAATACTGTTTCATGGACACAGAAACATACGAACAGATCTACCTGACAGAAGACCAGCTGGGAGACGCGAAAAATTACATGTTTGATAATCTAGACGTGGAAATCCTTTTTTTCGGGGAGAAACCGCTCGGAATCACGCTCCCCAACTTCGTAGACCTTACAGTCACCAAAGCGGAACCCTGGGCAAAGGGGGATTCCGTTACGGGAAAGTCTAAACCAGTTGAAGTAGAGACTGGTTATGTTCTTCCTGTCCCTCCCTTTGTCGAAGAGGGTGAGAAGATAAGGATAGATACGCGCACCGGCGAGTATCTTACCCGCGTCAAAGAATAATGGAAAGAAGCTGGAAACTTGCGCGGAAAAGAGACGCTCTTCACATCCGAGCCGAAATGATCCGGGCAATACGCGGATTTTTTACAGACAGGGATTATCTGGAGGTGGAAACACCCTCTAGGATTCCCGGTCCCGCTCCGGAATGTCATATTGACGCCATCCCCTCCGATGGGTGGTTCCTCCACACATCACCCGAACTGTGCATGAAACGATTGCTGGCCGCCGGATATCCACGAATATTTCAAGTTACCAAATGTTTCCGCAGTAGAGAAAGAGGGTCGCTTCATATCCCGGAATTTACACTTCTCGAATGGTACAAAAGCGGTATCGACTACCGCCGGATGATGGAGGAATGCGAAGAGTTTATCGTCCATGTCGCGCGCAGTCTCGGCCATGAGGGAAAAATCAATTACCGTGGAATGGAGATCGATATACAGACGCCATGGGAAAGGATCTCTGTTAAAAATGCCTTCAGACGTTATTCCCCTGTATCGATGGAAAAGGCACTGGAAAACAATCGCTTTGATGAAGTCATGGTAAGTGAGATTGAATCCCGACTCGTCGGGACAGAAAGACCTGTATTTTTGTACGATTACCCCATCGTTCTGGGGGCACTCGCGAGGGTAAAGAAAACGGATCCCGAAGTGGCGGAACGGTTTGAATTGTATATGGGTGGTCTTGAACTGGCTAACGCGTTCTCTGAACTGACCGATGCGGCAGAGCAGAGGGCGCGTTTTGAAGAGGAACAGAAAGACCGCCGCGAATCAGGTAAATCTTCCTACCCCATGCCTGAAAAGTTCTTATCGGAACTGGCTAATATGCCTGAATCTTCGGGGATAGCCCTAGGTGTGGATCGCCTTGCCATGATCTTTACCGACAGTGCATCAATAGACGACGTAGTGACATTCACGCCTGAAGAACTGTAATCCTTTATTCTCTGTACATTGATTCTATAAGGTCGGCAAACTGTTCGTTTATCGATTTTCTTTTGACCTTCATGGTGGGGGTCACTTCACCATCTTCAGTATAAAGTTTCTTGTCCAAGATTTTGAATTTTCTGATATTCTCCACCTTGGCCATCTGCCCGTTCACCTTGTTAATCTCCTGCTGTATAAGATCTGTAACCTCTTCCGTCTTTGTAAGTGTCGCGAATGTGGTGAACTGAACCTTTGCGTTCTGGGCAAATTTCACGACATTCTCCTCGTCTATTACGATTATCGCCGTCAGATACTTTCTCTTATCTCCTATTACTATCGCATCGTTGATATAGGGAGAAAATTTCAGCTGGTTTTCTATATACTGAGGGGCGATATTCTTGCCTCCCGCCGTGATGATCAGGTCTTTGAGCCTGTCCGTTATCTTGAGGTACCCCTCATCATCGATCTCTCCCACGTCCCCCGTATGCATCCAGCCATCTTCAAGAGCCTCTCTGGTGGTTTCTTCATCCCTGTAGTATCCTTTAAAAATCCCCTTGTGCCTAACAATAATCTCACCACCCTCTCCTATTCTTACCTTGGTCCCCGGCAGGGCTTTTCCCACCGTGCCGAGTTTGAAGTCGAATTCACCTCCCATATGGGTAACCCCAGATGTCTCCGTCATGCCGTACCCCTCGCGGATCGGTATGCCGATACTCTGAAAAAATTTGAGGATATCATGCGATATCGGAGCGGCGCCGGAAAATCCCAGATGGGTCCTGTCAAAACCCAACCTTTCTTTGAGTTTCCAGAAGACACAGAAGTATGCCAGCTGGTAACCGATATACAACGGCAACGGTATTTTCTTTCCGGCGAGTCTCAGGTCGTTGTACTTTGCGCCGATCTTCACCGCCTGTCTGTAGGCTGTCCTCTTGAACCATGTGGCATCGTCCATTTTCAGCACGATGGCGGAATAGTATTTCTCCCATATCCGGGGTACAGCGTGAAATATTGTGGGTGAGACATCCATCATATCGTTCATCACCGTATCTGTGTTTTCGGTAAAGTTCACCGTATGTCCCACCGCCATGTGCATCATCATGTCAAAGATCTGCTCATACACATGATTAAGGGGGAGAAACGATATGGATTCATCATCTCTGGTGGACATCGTTACCTTGGCTGCTTGCTCGCCCACCCACAGATAGCCCTCGTGATGGAGCATAGCGCCCTTCGGGGGACCCGTTGTTCCGGAAGTGTAGATAATCCCTGCTATATCCTCCGGTTTTCCCTCCTTCACAAGAGTGTCATAGAGGGCGGGATCTTCCACGTCAGCTTCTCTGCCGATCTCCATAATCTTGTCGAAACTGATCACCATCGGGTCTTCGAGGTCCCTGAGGCCTTCCATATCCCACACGATAATCTTTCTCAGTTGGGGGGCATTTTTCCTGAAGATAAAGGCTTTGTTCATCTGTTCTTCATCCTCGCAGATAAACACGACCGAATCCGAATGTCCAACCACATATTCGCATTCCTTTGCGGGATTAGTAGTGTAAACACCCACAAAGGTGGCGCCCAGAGACATCACTCCGAAGGCTGAATAAAGCCATTCCGGCTTATTTTCACCAATAATGGCAACATGGTCACCCCTTTTCACCCCGATACTGTTCAAGCCCAGCGCCATGCTTTTCACATTTTCCAGATACTGCCTCCAAGTAATATCACGCCAGATGCCAAAATCTTTCATCCTCAACGCGATCCTGTCGGGCTGTTTCCCGGCTATATTGACAAGGGCCTTAGGCAGGGTGTTTGCTTGCATAGTGTTCGCTCCCGGTAAATTTTGTGTTTTCAGCGGAATCTGACTTTTCTTCTATATCTCTTGGACGATTTGGCCTTTCTGTATCCATCAGCGGTTGTCTCCTCTGGGTCAATCCCAAGATAAAACCTCTTAACATCCTCATCTTCGAGCAGCACTTCCGGTTTGTCGGCACGTACTATCCTGCCACTTTCCATCAGGAAGGCAAAGTCCGCGTACTTCAGGGCCATATTGACATTCTGTTCAACAAGCAGGATAGTCACTCCCCCTTTATTGATATCCTGTATGATGTTGAATATCTGCTTTGTGAGAAGAGGGGACAGGCCCAGAGAGGGTTCATCCAGCATCAGAAGCTTTGGACGACTCATCAGCGCCCTCCCGATGGCCAGCATCTGTTGCTCGCCCCCGCTCATATATCCCGCCTCTTGTTTCTGTCTCTCTCTGAGTATGGGAAAATGCCTGAACACATCTTCTATATCCTTCTTTATCTCTTTCCTGTCATTCCTCGTATAGGCGCCCATCTGAAGGTTCTCCAGCACGGTCAGTTCCGGAAATACCTCCCTTCCTTCGGGCACATAGCTTATGCCCATCCGGACGATTTCTTCGGTATCCTTCCTGTCAATCCTTTCACCCAGAAATTCTATGGAACCTTTTTCGGGCTGGTCATCATCTTCGAGTATCTGCATGATACTTTTCAGCGTGGTTGTCTTTCCCGCTCCGTTAGAGCCGAGGAGGGTTACTATATCGCCCTCTTTTACCTCAAAGGATATCCCGTGAAGAGCCCTTATCAGATCGTACCATGTCTCTATGTTCTTTATCTTAAGCATTATCCTTCCTCCCCGAGATAGGCCTCTATGACTTCAG
>JAFDAI010000095.1 GCA_019313905.1 Deltaproteobacteria bacterium
TACTGGAACTTTACCATCACTGCGGATCTTCTGGAACTCCGGAACATAGCGACGGTTGCCGGATTGATCATTGAATGCGCCATGCTCAGAAAAGAGAGCAGGGGTCTTCACTACAATCTGGACTATCCCGAAAAGGACGGCAACTATCTGAAGGATACGATAATCGGGAGGCATGCCGAACCACATTAATCACCCGGCAGTAATCGAGGAAAAACAGCGAATCAGAAATTGTCGGATTTACCATTTTGAGGCAATTTAATACTATAGACTTCCTGTAATCTCAACCATTTTCAACCCACGATTTTTCATTTCAACCCACAACTGGGGCGATTCTCTGATCGAAATTTCCTCAATATTTTTTCGTTTTCTGTGCATTTTTTGCTGGCGTCGCCGCATCTCTTCTGATATATAATCTTCATGTTGCCCATAACCATCAGAAAAAGAACAATTGCTGCATCCGACATCCCATTGATCCAATCTGCTATCCACGAACACTGGGACAGGGGACGGACTCATATCTCCAGAATCCTCTGTCATCGGTGGAACTGGGTACAGCCAAACGGTCGCCCCAGGGATATGGCCTGCCGGGAACTCCTCTTGACTCTGGCACGTAAAGGATACGTGAAGCTTCCACCTTCATTATCCAGTGCCCACAATGATAAACGCAACCAGTCCATTCCTGTCATTGACACAGATCAAACCCCTCTACAGGGCCGTCTTTCTGATTTACCTCCTGTCACTCTCTTGTCGGTTCGGAATACCCATCTCGAATCTCTCTACAACAGCCTCGTTCATCAGCATCATTACCTGGGGTACCGACAGATCGTCGGCCAGCATCTCAAATACATGGCCTTTATCGATGACAGACCGGTTGCCTGTCTGGGCTGGGGCTCTGCCGCATGGGCTGTAAAGAGCAGGGAGTCTTTTGTCGGATGGAAGAGGGCTGTCAAAGATCAAAACCTCCATATGGTGGTCAACAATATCCGTTTCCTCGTTCTACCATGGGTATCTGTGAAGTGTCTTGCATCCAGGTTGTTGTCTTTAAATATAAAAATGATCAAAGAGGACTGGCCTGCTATTTATCATCATCCCATCTACCTGCTGGAAACCTTCGTGGAAAGGGATCGTTTCATGGGCACTTGCTACAGGGCCGCCAACTGGATTCATGTGGGTGAAACAAAGGGTACCTCCAAAAAGGGCCATGACCATATGTTTCATGGAAACATAAAGGATGTGTATCTGTATCCATTGAGGAAAGACTTCAGGGAAAAGTTGATTAACGGGAATAGATTATGACTTTGAATGCCCGGGTGGAAGATTAGCGCTTCCACCCGGAGCGTGAGGTAAACGGTGAACCCCTTTCACAAATTTACCATAAACAGCATAAGCAAAAAGCTCAACAAGATCAATATAAATGTTTCGCTTTCTCACAAAAAGCCTTTTCCGAAACCTCTTTCTTGTTTCCTCTCTCATTATCGATTCAAAAAACGCTTCGTTCATATCTTGCCCGGTGGCGGTATCCAGGGCGGATATGCCAGGATGATTACTTCACTGATTGATTTTTCTTTTATCCGCTCTTTAGTGGCAGGCTGCTATTCTGATATCGGTCCTCCCTGTTATGATCCAGCAAGCCTCTTCCTTGTTGATCTCTTCCGGTATATTGACGGCTATCATGATATGTGTGATTTCATCGCCTTACTCCATGATAAAGATCGGGGAAGGGGGTATCGTACCTATGCCGGTATCTCTATGTCTAATATCCCCTGCGAGGGTACTTTTTCTCATTTCCGCAAGCGTCTTGGAGAAGGTCGTTACAATGAAATCTTTCATGTACTCGTAAATATCTTCCATCGGCTTGAAATGATCTCTTTTAAAATCCTTGCCCATGACGGGACGTTGTATCCCACCAGGGCGCGGTATAAGGGTTGTACGTATTTCTGCGGTCAGTGTTCGTGCATTACAGTTCCTGATGTCCTTGATAGGGTGCGGGATCGAATACTCTATCGCCTGAATAACCTTGCTGAAAATAATCTCGGTACCGAGGTGCGTGTATATACGGAGTGCCCTTCCGATAGATTCCCGGAAAAGAATAAAGAGGGAAAAGAAATCAAAAAACCCAGAATCGAACTCTTTGCCTTTAAACTTGCCTTTGCCGATGGAGAGGTAACACAAGAACAGAGAAACACCGCTATTCTGTTCGGAGTGCATGATGAACTCGAACAACAGGATCTGAGTATCCAGACTATTCGTGCCAATGTCGTTGGCATTAACCCCGATGGATCTATTACCATCTGTTGTCCCAAACTCCCGAAGGATACTGATGCCAGGATCGGTGTCAGAAGAGACCCTCAAAATTCCGATAAGAAACAGAGGATCTTCGGTTACAACGCTGTCTTGTCTACTTCTGTTGAGGTACATCTGGGCATTGAACTTCCCGTTGCAATTACCAATATCGCAGGCAATGCCGATGAGGGAGGTCAGATCATTGCCAATAAGGAACAGATTCATAAGCGCCATCAATGTCAGGTAATGATCGATATCGGAGATGCAAAGTATGATATCATAAATAATTACAACTACATCCGGGGTAAGGGGGCAATTCCCATTTTCGACTACAACGTGCGCAATGAAAAGCTCTCAAAAGATGTCCTTTTGAAAAG
This sequence comes from Deltaproteobacteria bacterium, assembly GCA_019313905.1. GTDB lineage: Bacteria > Desulfobacterota > Syntrophia > Syntrophales > UBA2210 > UBA2210. The sequence continues at coordinate 2,661 of JAFDAI010000095.1, forward strand.
GGGCTATGACGCAAAGGGGTGGCCCTTTGCTCCCTGTGGACTCCTGACACGGCCCAACGGCTTTGACAAGAAACATCAGCGTCTGACTTTCTGCTGCTTCAAGCAGTGTCTCAAATTCAAATACAAGGCGCTTGAAGTCCTTCAGAATCGATTCGATATAGCCACATGTCCTTATATCCGGAATCAAACAGGATATACGAAGCATATGTATGTCAAAGAACTTCCCCGTCTGGTCAATGAAATACCACGGGGTACGAAACGTTATCAAACTATCAAGAAACTGAGATCAGCTTCTGAAAGATCTAACAGTACTATGAAGGAGGATATGAAAATCCTTGTCAATCCAAAGGTTTTCAATAAAACACGGGCGGATATCCTGTCTCAGATGGCTGCCATCGTACTGATTCTCAAACGGTCTTTCTCCTTCATCGTTAAAATTACTATCCTTTTCAGGAAGTATCACAAGTCTCATGATCCGGCTGTTAGAGAAAAATTGCAGCCTCCTGCCGTTCCCAAATCCATACTGAAGCTTGTTCAGCTTGAGTAATAATCAATTTTCTCACCTGCAATTTCCATCATCAAAATCTTAACCAATGGACTCGTGTTGTCTGATTACGAATTCGCGTGCGTTCCCGGCTCTTTGATCGTCCGTATGGCTCTTCTTTTGCCACATTGTTTGTCCCTTGCTGGCTGGCTTCCCAATATTCCATCGTATGGCTATGACCCTGCTAATTTGGCCGACTTATTAAATTGCCTCAGCTTTGCATCATGTACAATGCCATCAAGATCCTTGCTGAACCGCTTGGTAAAAAGAATCTTCAAGGGTTACATCCTGAGCTTGGACAGGACACTTTCTTCAGAGACATG
>JAFDAI010000096.1 GCA_019313905.1 Deltaproteobacteria bacterium
TTTGGTGGGATACTGCTGTGCCACCCGGTTTTGTACGTCCACTGTGGTATAGCCGACTTTGAGTAAGCCCGCATATTGAGGATTGGTATCTTCATAGGCGTAAATCTTCGGCCGGAATTCGGGACGTGGTGGGAAAAAGTTATCAGGACTCATCGCTATCAGCCTTTTTATTGAATTTCTTTTTTGAGCTGGCAGGAGGCAAAAAGTTCTCGCCCGTCACCACGCTTCTGCCGGTTTTTTGTTCCAATTCAAGCCGGGCTTTTTTTGAAATTTTTCCACCCTTTTTCCCCGCATCGACATTTTCAGCCATACCGGTCGCCTCAACGCTTTCGGCAATCTGACGGGTTGACAGTTCTGCAAGGGCCGTAAAAATAAGCTCCGCTTCGCTCATGTGATCGCGCAGATTCTGAGTCTTGAGCCCCTTGACCTGCTTATGTTGTTTCACCGAAACCCCGCTCCATTCCTGATGAATGATGTTGGTCAGAATTGCATATTCGTTCTTATCCTCTATTTCGTGCTCCTTCCAATAGTCGGTCAGTTTGTTGCGTGTCTCCTGCCCCATCATTCGCTGCTGTATCCACTTCTTGCTTCGCCCGTATTGTTGCCAGTATTCCCGGGCGCGATCCAACGAACGTGCCGGATCACTCATGTCCTGGATCCGCTCATACCCCACTTTGGCGAGCCAGAGCTTGATTGGTTCTGCCTTCGGGCTGGGAACTGATTGGATGAGTCGAAGCAAAGTCTCTGGACTGGCTACATCGGTCAGATATTTTTTGCCATCTGCTGCCTCCAGTTTCAGTTGGTGACAATCTGTCACCGACTGACTTCCCTCTTTTTTAAGACGAGATTTCAACTTGTTCCAATATTTCCTGGCGGTTTGATAATCCGACTGCTGAATCAATACCGCAATGATATCCACTACAGAAAACAACCACAATTCCCGATCCTCATCATACTGCCGGCGGATTTTGAAGTTTTCAAAAACAGCCAGCGCTTGTTCCTTATTCATTTTTTCGCCTCCATCGGGCGAATCTTTGATTCTATGAATTCAATTTCAGTCTTTGTGAGGGCGTAGCGTTTGTAAAGCATTTCACTGGTCCAGGCAGTACTCATATCAAGAATGGGAACAAACGCGTAGGAATCTTTGGTGATGTGATGAGAGTACATGAATTGAGCAATAAGGAACCGAAACAGCCTTGTTTTCATGTAGGAGACCAAGTTTTTCGCTTGCACCTCTTTCTCGTAATTTCCAATTACAAGATACGTTTCCGTACAGATTGTCCCAGGTGGCAGTATATTGATCTTGGAGAGGACCCTTCGTCTGCCATCTTTGCCCGGGTTTCCGGCATGATCATATCCAACGTAGGAAGTAATCACTTTCCACTTATCAATTATTTTCGTGCCAACTGTAATCTCTTCCCGACAATAAGGCCCCTCACCTTTTTGCCAACGCAACGTGATATCTCCTTTCTTTGTGGGACGTGCATTCGTGGGTAACCCGAACGGCTTTCTACTTGTGACCTGCTGACTCATGCTCTTTTCTTTTTTGGCCAATATTTTTCGAATAATAGGCACGGCCCTACTGTGCCTAATGAATGTAGAAAACTCATTGAGTGGTCTTGTTGAGACAACTTCGGAACCATTGTGAGTATTGGTGACTTCGCAATCCCCTTTTGCATCTCTATCCCACAGGAAGTAGCAGATGCCGCCAGCAATATCCACGCCGGGGAAACATTCAGAAGCATCTTCAAAGTCTACAATCTTCCGAATCCGGTCATCGTTAAGCATTTCAGTACGAAATTCATTCAGACCTTTGCCCCCGCCAAACCAGCGTGCGGGAATAATCATAGTCAAAAAGCGTGGATTGAGTTTCTTGGCCTGCTGCACAAACTTATGATAAATGGGAGATGCACTTCTTCCAAAGCCACCATCACTCAATTGGTATGGCGGATTACCGACAATAACATCAAATTTCATGTTGAATATCTCCTCTGGATTTTCCGTATGGATAAACTCATATGCGTGGGTTTCAAGGTCTTCACCACGCTCTAAAATAGCTTCGCTGGCTCTGCAGAAGACACAACGGCCATTCTTCCATGTATGCTCAATCCGTTCAAAACGGATATTGCCCTGTGGGTTGTCAAATGTCTCGCAGACAGAATATTTGCCGTTGGCAGTCTTGGAGCAATAGACCGACCGGCGTGAAAGCAGGGATGTCAGTTCGGTAATGGCAATGCCAAAAAGCTGGTTGCTGAAAATGTGGTTAATCCGATTTTGCCGATCCGGAATTTGTTTTTCCAATCCCGTATCCAGTCGTTTAGCCATCTCGCGCAGAAACACGCCGGTTTTACAGAAGGGATCGAGAAATTTGGCATTCTTGTCGCACCAGATATTTCCGGGCAGCAAATCCAGTATGCTGTTCACCAGTTGTGGCGGCGTAAACACCTCGTCACTGCTCAGATTGGCGAGACAAGACAGCACATCGGGGTTATAATTGTTACTCGTAAGCATTAGCAACCTCCAGAAAGTGCGTCAGCGGATATTCTTTTACTGGTTTCGGGAGAAGAACATAATCGCCCAAGTCCGAAAACAGGTTTAATTGTTCGGGCTCATTAAAAAGAGACATTTGCTTCGGTTTTTCAGCACACATTAGCAGCGTTTTAAAAGAAAAATCATGCCGCTTCAACATGCTTCCATTAACTGGCGACCATTTGGAAAAAACAATAGGTCGTGAATTATCGTCCACTGTCTTGAGCGAAAGCGCATCCCCCCAAAGAATATTCCGTTCAAGGATGAATCTGACGGTCTCTTGGCATCTGTTCTTTGTTTTGTTCTTAAAAAGACGAGCGTAATTCCACTCGAAGATTTCACAAAGCCGGTACCGACATTGTTTAACATTATCTTCTAGAATATCAATACCGTATATGGAGGACATGGCAAGCACTGCGTTCCGTTCATATTCCAATTGGCTTTTCTTGTATCTTGTCTCAACAACGCGCAGTTTCCGTTCAAGAATTTCCGTCAGGAAATTGCCAGTGCCGCAGGCAGGTTCAAGAAAACGGGAGTCGATCCGTTCCGTTTCCTGTTTTACAAGGTCAAGCATGGCATTGACCTCGCGTTTGCCGGTCAATACTTCGCCATGATCGGCTACCCTTTGTTTTGAAACAACCTGTTTTTCCATTTACTTTTAAATTTATTCCTTCCTTGGAATAACGTATCATATCAACCAGAAAAAAATCTGCGTATTAACGCTATATTTTCTTTATAACGCAATATTAAAGCATCTAATACCATTTTTAAATTTACGTTTAATAACAACTCAAATCACCTTGCCACACCAGAGAAATGATGTAAAGGGATATCCCCAATTCAGGCATTTTTTCATGGCCTGATCTTGGCATTTATTGATCGGGAGTGTCAGGGTGGATGGGGGTTAGGGTATCAAGGAGATTCGAGGGCGTCTTGTTCGACCGGTTTGCCTGTGATTTTTGTCAAAGTTCCAAATATCTGAAATGGTTAAGACGG